>JBFMHE010000020.1 GCA_040752355.1 Nitrospirota bacterium
TGTCGAGCTCGGTCTCTGCCCCCTCGGTCGTCAGCTCTATCTCCTTGCCCAGCTCCTTCGAAAGATCCCGCACCAGACGCTTGAACTTCGTGAACGTGCTGCCGATCGGCAGCATCCGGATGTTCATCACCTTGTCCCGCAGGCTGGTGCTTATCCGCTCCACCTCCTCGGCGATGACCTGCAGGGCAGGCTCTCTCCGCATGCCCGAGAATTGGCTGAGGCGGGCCTGCACGGTGACGAGCTCGCCGACGAGGTCGACAAGGCTGTCGAGCTTTTCGGACGGGACCCGCATGCTCGCCGAAGACTCCCCTTTCTGGCCGCTCTCATTTTTCCGGGAGTCCTCCCTCTGGGCCCTGGCGTGATGCTGCTCCAGGAACGCTGATTCGATGCTGCCACCGTCAGCGGACACGCCGGCGGGAGTCCGGACGACCTCGATATCCAGCTTGCTGTCATCCGCGATGAATATGAAGACATCCTTAACGGCGTTTATACCCTTATCAGTGGTCAGAAGCACTTCCCAGGCAGTCCGGCACTGCTCGGGATCGAATTCCTCGAGCATCGGTATGGTCTCGGTATGCGCGACGATATTGCAGCCGCCGAGCGAGCGGAGCTCGTTGAGCAGCAGCAGGGGATTGACGCCTCTCGCGAATATGTCGGGAGCAGGGCTAAAATAAATGCGATAGGTTACCAATCCCCCGGTCCCCTCGGCAGCCCCGGAATCCTCTTTACGAGACGCCGGCAAGGGTCTTCCAGGAGATGCCGCTGATCCGGGGACCAGTCTCTTCAGGCCGGTAACGATCTCGCCGGACCTCTCGACCGCTGCATCACCATCCCCGTTCGAGACGTCGATCATGGCGCGTATGAGGTCGCGCGAGGAGAGGGTCAGGTCGATCAACTCCCGGGAGACCGCGACAGAACCGTTGCGTACGAGATCGAAGACCGTCTCCACCTCGTGCGTAAAGGCGGCGACCTCGCCGAACCCGCACATGGCGCCCGACCCCTTGATCGTATGCATGGCGCGGAAGACCCGCCCTATAAGGTCCGGATCATCCGGCCGCTCTTCGAGATCGAGGAGCGCGGTTTCGAGCTCGCCGAGAAGCTCGTACGCCTCCTCTTTGAATGCCTGCCGGTGCGTATCGCTCCACCCTGCCATTATAACCCCTCCCTTGCCCTGAATTACCGGACTGAAAAAGTCTTATTCAAAAGCGATGCCAGGAAAGAAACGACTGATAACTAGACTTTCTCGGGAAAAAAGGAGAGGAGGCAGCCTATCCCGCCCTGCCCTGAAAGGGTGGGATGGTATACCTAAATGCCATAGGTTTTGATCTTTCTGAGGAGCGTCTTGTAGTCGATCTGGAGAATGGCGGCAGCCTTCGTCTTATTGCCGCCGGTAGACTCGAGCGCCCGCTTTATGGCGTTCTTTTCGGCGTCCTGGAGGCTGGCGGGAGGAGGATCCGTCTCCGGAGCCGGCTGCGTTGCCGCCATCGAAGGGGAAGCAGCCTCTGCCGCGCCTTCGGCGCTCTTTATCAGGAACTCTATGTGCTCGGGCTTGACCGCGCTGTCGTCCGCGATGAGGACCGCTCTCCGCATCACGTTCTTCAGCTCCCTGATGTTCCCGGGCCACGCATACTGCTTCAGGAGCGCGGCAGCGCCGTCGTCTATCTCCCGCACCTGCTTGCTCAGCTCTTCGACCGCCTCGCTGAAGAACTTCTGCGCCAGGAAGGGGATATCGTCGCCCCGTTCCCTGAGCGGCGGTATGGTGATCATGAACTCGCTCAGCCGGTAGAAGAGGTCCTCCCTGAACGTGCGGTCCTTCACCGCCTGCCGGATATCGGTATTCGTGGCGCTGATGATGCGGACATCGATAGCAACCGGCTGGGTGCTGCCGAGGGGATAGATCCTCTTCTCCTCGACCGCCCTGAGGAGCTTGCTCTGCACGTAGGCGGACATGTTCTGGAGCTCGTCGATGAGAAGGGTGCCCCCCTGCGCCAGCTCGAAGAACCCCTTCTTCTTCTTTTCGGCTCCGGTAAAAGCCCCTTTCTCGTACCCGAAGAGCTCGCTCTCGACGAGGGTTTCGGGTATCGACCCCATATCAACGGCGATGAACGGCCGGTCCGCCCGCTTGCTCAGGTTGTGCAGGGCCCGTGCGATGAAGGACTTGCCCGTACCCGTCTCGCCCTGGATGATGAGCGAGAAGTCGCTCCGGGCGACCTGGGAGATCTGTTTGATGATCGGTTTTATGGCAGGGCTCTTGCCGAGCAGCCACTCGAGCGAGGTGTCGACAACGGCATGCATGTTCTTCAGCTTCTTCTCGAGTTCGTACTTGTCGATCGCCCGTCTCAGGGTGAGGGAGAGCCGTTCGAAGTCAGGGGGTTTGGTGATGAAGTCGTACGCGCCGAGCTTGATCGCCTCCACGGCGATGGGGATGTCCCCGTGGGCGGTTACCATGATGACCGGCACATCGGGATCGAGCTTCTTGAGCTCCTGGAGGACCTCGATGCCGTTCGCTCCCGGCATCTTGTAGTCGAGGAGCACGGTGTCGGGCCGCTCTTTCCCGAAGATGTCGAGCGCCTCGCTGCCGTCGGCAGCCTCGAGCGTGGCAAAGCCGCTGCTCTTCAGATTTTCGCTGAAGGCGAGCCGCACTCTCTTTTCATCATCGACGATCAGTATCTTGCGCATCGGCAGCGATTCCGGCAAGGGCTCGAAGCACTGCTCCCTCTCAATGGTTATCAGCGATTCCAGGGAAATCTTTAGCAGCGCCGCTGCAGGGATGTCCGGGGTGTCCCGGGCGCCCGGCTACGAGCTCCCTTACGAGCTTTTATTCAGGCCCCAGCGCTTCCGCTTCTCCCAGAGGGATTTCCTTGTAATGCCGAGCATATCGGCGAGCTGCTGCTCGGTAAAGGCAGACTGGTACTTCTGGATGAAGGCCTTGGTATAGTCCTCGATCGAGAGCTTCCCGTCGAGGACCTCGTCGGTAAAGGAGCCGCCTGCGCGTACTCCCTCGGGGAGGTGTTCGGGGAGAATAGCGCCGTCCTCGGCGATCAGGATCGCCCGCTCGATGATATTCTGGAGCTCGCGGACATTGCCGGGCCATTGATAGCCGGTCAGGAGCTCCATGGACTGGGGATCGATCTCTTTCGCCCCTTTCCCCAGCTCAATGGAGTATTTCCTGGTGAGATAATCGACGAGCAGCCTGATGTCGTCCCGCCGCTCCCTGAGGGGCGGGAGCCTGAGGGTGATGACATTGATGCGGTAGAAGAGGTCCTCCCTGAACCGGCCCTCCTTCACCGCCTGCTCGAGGTTCCTGTTGGTGGCGCAGATGAAGCGGAGGTCGATCTTCACGCTCTGTGTTCCCCCGACCGGCCTGATCTGGTGATCCTCGAGCACGCGGAGGAGCTTGGCCTGGAGCCCGATGCCGAGGTCGCCGATCTCGTCGAGGAAGACGGTGCCGCCATCGGCCTCTTCGAAGAGCCCTTTCTTGAACATCACCGCGCCGGTGAACGCGCCCTTCACATGACCGAAGAGCTCGGATTCGAGGAGGTTTTCGGGGATGGCGCTGCAGTTGATCGGGACAAAGGGCCGGCCGGCCCTGATGCTGTTGAAGTGGATCGCCCGCGCGATCAGCTCCTTCCCGGTCCCGGTCTCGCCGAGAAGCAGGACATTGCTCCGGGCGTTGGCGATCTTCTTCACCTCGTCGATCACCTTCCTTATGGCAGGGCTGTCGCCGACGATATTGCTGAAATCGTACTCTTTTTCGATCTCCCGCTTGAGCAGGACGTTCTGGCGCTGCAGGGCGTTCTGGTTGAGGGCGTTGCGGACGATCTGCTTTATCTCTTCGTGTATAACCGGCTTGACCACGTAGTCGTAGGCGCCCGCCCTGAGCGCTTCGACAGCGGTCTCGAGCGATGCATAGGCGGTCATGACGATGACCGCCTGCCCCGGGACCCTGTCTCTCACTTTCCTGAGGAGCTCTATACCGTTGATGCCGGGGAGAATGATATCGGTGATGACCAGGTCGTAGCGCCCCTCGTCGAACAGCTTGAGCGCGACCTCCGCACTGCCTGCGGTGTCGACCGCGTATCCCTCGCGGGTAAAGACCCTCTTCAACGAGGCGCCGAGCGCCTCTTCATCTTCGACGATAAGAATTCTTTCAGACATGTCACTCCACGGGGAGCTTGATCACGAACGTCGTGCCCTCTCCCTTCCTGCTCCTGACCGTTATGCTGCCGTTGTGCTCCTTGATTATACCATAGCATATGCTCAGTCCTAGTCCGGTTCCCTTGCCGAGCGGCTTGGTGGTGAAGAAAGGATCGAAGATCCGGCCCATCACCGCATCGTCGATACCGGCGCCGGTGTCGCTGACGGCGATCTCCGCATAATTTCCCGCATTCTTCATGGAGACGGTAAGCGCGCCGCCCGCGGGCATGGCATCGAGCGCGTTCAGCAGGAGGTTCAGCAGCACCTGCTGTATCTGGTCGGGATTGACGGTAAGGGGGGGGAGCGGATCGCCGATCTCCGTCGAGAAGCGTACTGCTTTGAACCGTTTGTCGTACTTGACCAGGTTGACCGTACGATCGAGGATATCGGCGACGGCTGAGGGCACCTTCTCGGTCGAGGAGACGCGGGCAAAGTCCCCCAGGCTCCTGACGATATTCGCTATGCGCTCGATGTTGCTGTTGATCGTCCTGAGCGAATCGCCGGTAAACCGGAGGTCCTCCTGCGTCTTCATATCGATGCTCCGGAGCTCCTGGACGAGCGAGGAGATGGAGGCGAGCGGGTTGCCGATCTCGTGGGATATGCCTGCCGTGAGCTTGCCGATGCTCGCCAGCTTCGATGCCTGGAGGAGCTGCTCTTCCATCTTCCTCTTCTCGGTAATGTCCTCCAGGACCACGACGTATCCGCCCGAGGGGTCTTTGAAAGGGCTGAGGTTCACCTTCAGGGTCTTGTGGCCGGGCGTCTGGAAGACCGCCTCGCTCTGGTCGCTCTGCAGGAGGACGCTCCCCGGCATCCACGGCAGCAGGAGGACGATAGACCTGTTGAATGCCTCGCTCTTGTCGATGCCGGTTATCGCCTCCATTTCGCGGTTCCAGTAATTGACCTTCAGGAGCGCGTCGACCGTGGCGATGCCGATGGGCGCGCTCTCGATGATGTTCTCGCTGAACTCCTTGAGGTGCGAGAGCTCCCGGTTCGCCTCGGTCAGCTCCCGGCGGGAGAAGCGGAGGTTTTCGGTAATCGTCTTGATCGACTCCGAGAGCTCGCTCCGCTCCTGCTCGGTGAGGACCAGCTTGTTCTCGAAGATGAGCGCTGCCATCGATGAGCCGATGGCGCCGCCGAGGACCTTCTCCGCCTCGTTCCGCAGCTCGAGGATATCCCGGCGGTTCAGCTCGTCCCGCTTCTTGCGCTTCCGGGCGAGAAACCGCTCGATCGCCTCCCGCGCCTCGCTCCTTCCGAGGCACTGGATCAGCACCTGCTCGATGTCCCTGACCGAATAGGAGCTGCCGCGGCCGAGGTCCCGCACCTGCTCGTAGGACTCGACGAAGATCAGCGCCTGTATCTCTTCCTCTTTGGACTGCTTGGTAAAGACCGAGAAGCCGACGAAGAGAAGGACGTTGATGAGCATGCTCCAGAAGAGCGCATTGCCCCACTTGCCGAGGCTGGTGATGCCGAGCAGGCTGTGGGGATTGAACCACTCCGAGCCGGTCAGCCGCGCCACCAGGCCGATATTCTTGATGATATCCGCCTCGATGAGCGTCGGCACGATGAGCGTGTAGAACCAGACGGCAAACCCCGCGAGGAGCCCTGCAATCGCCCCTTTCTTGTTCCCCCTCTTCCAGTAGAGCCCCAGGAAGAAGGAGGGCGCGAAGAGGGTAATCGCCTCGAACGAGCGGAGCCCCATATCGACGAGGCTGTAGTACTCGCCCACCGAAGAGGTAAAGGAGTATCCCAGGAACACGATGCCGAGGATAACGAGCCGCTTGATGTTCAGGATGACCTTGGGGAATCGGGGCGCCTCGTGGAAATTGATCAGGGCGGGCGTGATGATGCTGTTCATCACCATGGTGCTCAGGGCGATCGCCTCGACGATCACCATCCCGGTCGCCGCCGAAAAACCTCCGATGAAGGCGAGGAGCGAGAGATACTTCGCCCCGTTGTCCAGGGGAACGGTAAGCACGAAGTAGTCCGCGCCCTTCGGGCCGCCGCCCAGCAGGAGGCCGCCGAAGGCGATGGGCAGCACGAAGATATTGATCAGGAAGAGGTAGAGCGGGAAGAGCCAGGCTGCCTTGGCGAGGTGGGATTCGTCGTAGTTCTCGACGACCGCCATCTGGAACTGCCGGGGCAGAAAGACGATCGCCATCATCGAGAGGATGAGGAGCGCGAGCCACTCCGCGTACTCGGTCCCGGTGCCGGTGCCGAGGAAGAGGAGCACCGAATGCTCCGAGTCCTTGACCCTGGCCATGATATCGCCGAACCCGTCGAAGAGGCCGTAGGTGACGAAGATGCCGACCATGAGGAAGGCGACGAGCTTTACCAGCGACTCGAAGGCAATGGCGAAGACGAGCCCGCCGTGGCGCTCGGTCGAATCGAGCCGCCGTGCGCCGAATATGATGGCGAAGACCCCGAGAATGAAGGTGATGACGACCCCTGCCGTCATGCTGCCGGCCCCCTCCCCCGAGATGATCGAGAAGGTGCCGATGATCGCCTTCATCTGGAGGCCCAGGTAAGGGGCTATGCCGACGACGATGATGACCGTGACGAGCGCCGAGAGCGAGAGCGACTTGCCGTACCGGGCGCCGATGAAGTCCGCGATCGTCGTCAGCCGGTTGGCCCGCGCGATCCTCACGACCTTCTTCAGCACCACGAGCCAAAGCGCGGCCATGAGCGTGGGGCCCAGGTACGTAGTGAGAAAGGAGAGACCCGAGGTAGCCGCTTTGCCGACGCTGCCGTAGAAGGTCCAGGACGTACAATAAACGGCGAGGGAAAGAGAGTAGATGTAGGGGTTATTGACAATGCTCTTACCCGACCGCTCCTTGCGCTCCGCATAGTAGGCGAGCGCAAAGAGGAGCACCAGGTACAGGAGAACGATAATGAAAAGGTTATGTGGCGCAAACACGCCGACCACCGCCGAATGCTGATGTATATGCCTGGGCTAGGGAGCCCGGAAATCCGCGGAGGAGGAAGGCCCTCCCCCTTCGCCTGTCAGCGGTTTCCGCGCCCCGCTCTCCCCGGTCTGCTGATCCTTGCTGTTGTTATACTTGTACGCTGCGCCCGCCGTAAGGACGATGAGGAGAAACCAGAAGAGGAAGAGATAGAGGGCCACCTCGGTATAAAAGACCTCGAGGAGAGGCCAGTTGAGACCGAGGAGGCCTACCATGAAGATGAATATCCAGACCTCGGCGTTCCTCACTCTTCGATAACCCTGTCCTCGACGACCCTGCCGATGCTGACGATCCGGTCGCCGTTTTCGAGGTCCATGAGCTTCACTCCCTGGGTATTTCTGCCCAGGACGGATATGTTGTGCGCCATGATCCGTATCAGCTTTCCGCTGTTCGTGATCAGGACCACCTCGTCCTCGTCCTTCACCTGAATGAGGCCGACCGCGCTGCCGCCCCTGCCGACCACCTTGATCGAGATGACGCCCTTGCCGCCGCGGCCGTGGACCGGGTACTCCTCGATCTTCGTCCGCTTCCCGAGACCCTTCTCGGTAACGGTCAGGAGCGTCGTGCTCTCCTCGATGACATTGGCCGAGACCACCTCGTCGCCCTTCGAGAGCCGTATGCCGATGACGCCCCGGGCGGTCCTGCCGACCGACCTGACATCCTCCTCGTTGAACCGCGCGGCGAGGCCGCTCCGGGTGCCGATGACGATGTCGTTCTTGCCGGTGGTCCGCTTGACCGCGATCAGCTCGTCGCCTTCGTCGAGGGTCACGGCGATGATGCCCTTGGCGCGGGGATTGCTGTACTCCTCGAGGGCGGTCTTCTTCACGATGCCCGCCTTGGTGAACATCACGAGATAGCCCTCCTTGAAGTCCTTCACGTTGAGGGCGGTGGTGATGCGCTCGCCTTCGGAGAGCGGCAGGAGATTGACCATCGCCTTGCCCTTCGCCGCACGGCCCGCCTCGGGGATCTGGTATATCTTCTGCCAGTAGAGGCGCCCCCTGTTGCTGAAAAAGAGCATGTAGTCGTGGGTCGAGCCGATGAAGAGCTGCTCCACGAAGTCCTCTTCCCTCGTCTCCATCCCGGTCAGTCCCTTGCCGCCGCGGCGCTGGCTCCGGTAGAGCGAGAGCGGGTTCCGCTTGATGTAGCCGTTGTGCGATACGGTGATCACCATATCCTCCTGGCTGATGAGGTCCTCGATGGTGAGGTCAGCCGTCCCGGCCACGATCTCGGTCCGCCGCTCGTCGGCGTACTTGTCTCTGACCTCGGTGAGCTCTTTCTTGATGATCTTCGAGACGAGGGCCTCGCTGCCGAGGATCGCCTTCAACCGCTCGATCTCTTTCAGCGTCTCCTCGTACTCCTTGATGATCTTGTCCCGCTCGAGGCCGGTCAGCCTCTGGAGTCTCATGTCCAGGATCGCCTGGGCCTGGAGCGCGGAGAGCGGGTAGGTTGCCATCAGGCCGTTCTTCGCCTCTTCGGGCGTCTTCGAATTCCGGATGAGCGAAATGATCGCATCGAGGTGGTCGAGGGCGATCTTCAGTCCTTCCAGGATATGGGCCCGTTCTTCCGCCTTCCGCAGCTCGAACCTCGTCCGCCTCAGGATCACATCCCGGCGGTGCTGGAGGAAATAGCTCAGCATCCTCTTGAGATTGAGGATGTGCGGCTGGCCTCCCACCAGGGCGAGCATGATCACGCCGAAGGTGGATTCCATGGCGGTGTGCTTGTAGAGATTGTTCAGGATGACCTGGCCGACTTCGCCGCGCTTCACCTCGAGCACCACCCTGATGCCGTCCCGGTCCGACTCGTCGCGGATATCGGATACGCCCTCTATCTTCTTTTCGCGCACCAGCTCGGCGATCTTCTCGATGAGCCGCGCCTTGTTCACCTGGTAGGGGACCTCGGTGATGATGATGCTCTCGTGCCCCTTCGCGTCCCTGTCGATGCGGGCCTTCGCCCTGACCTTGATCAGCCCCCTGCCATGGGTATAGGCGTTGACGATGCCCTCGGTGCCGTGGATGATCGCGCCCGTGGGGAAGTCGGGGCCTTTGATAACCGTCATCAGCTCGTTGATCGTCACCTCGGGGTTGTCGAGGAGCATCACGAGGCCGTCCACCACTTCTCCCAGGTTATGGGGCGGGATATTGGTCGCCATGCCGACCGCGATGCCGGCGGAGCCGTTGATGAGGAGGTTGGGGATCCTGGTGGGGAGCACCGTCGGCTCCTCGGTCGTCTCGTCGAAGTTCGGGGTGAAATCGACCGTCTCTTTGTCGATATCGGCCAGCAGCTCCTCGGCGATCTTCGCGAGCCGCGCCTCGGTATACCGGTACGCTGCCGCAGGGTCGCCGTCGATCGAGCCGAAGTTGCCCTGCCCGTCGACGAGCATGTAGCGCATATTGAAGTCCTGCGCCAGCCGCACCATTGCGTCATAGACCGCCGAGTCGCCATGGGGATGGTACTTCTTCAGCACCTCGCCGACCACACCGGCGCTCTTGGAATACTTTTTATTGGGAAGGAGCCCTTCCCTGAACATAGCGTAGAGAATCCTCCGCTGCACCGGCTTGAGCCCGTCCCGCACTTCGGGCAGCGCCCTGCCGATGATCACGCTCATCGCGTAATCGAGGTAGCTCACCTTCATCTCTTCTTCTATGCTGATCGATGCCTTCGTGGGAGTCATTCATTAACCTCTCTTGCTTAAAAGTGTACTTGTTATTATAACATATTGAATCTCCAGAAAAAAACAGCCCAAGACCGTCCCAAAACCGCGCTGGTAACTCTCTGTTTCGGCACGCTTTTAAAAAGGAGAGATTGCCGCTGTGATCCGGTTGCCCGGGAGTATGGCTCCTGGCTTCTTATGCCGTACTTGTTATAATTAGCATTATGGACATAGTTACTGCGCGCAGCCTCGTGAAGGAGTACGGCTCCTTCCGGGCAGTCGATGGTATAGATTTTTCGATCGTGAAGGGCGAGTGCTTCGGGTTCCTGGGGCCGAACGGGGCGGGGAAAACGACGGTCATGCGCATCATCCACTGCTTTCTGCCGCCCACGTCGGGAGAGGTGCGGGTCTTCGGCAGGGAGGTGACCGAAGAGCCGAGCGCGATCAAGGCCTGCATCGGCGTGATGCCGCAGGACAACAACCTCGACCCCGATCTGACGGTCTTCGAGAACCTGATCGTCTATGCGCGGTATTTCGATATCCCGAAGCGGGATTCGGTACCCCTCGCCGGGGAGCTCCTCGACTTTGTCGAGCTGCGGGAAAAGGCGAAGGCGAAGATCGAGAGCCTTTCGGGCGGCATGAAGCACCGCCTCCTGCTGGCGCGGGCGCTCATCAATACGCCGGAGCTCCTCATCCTCGACGAGCCGACGACCGGGCTCGACCCCCACAGCCGCCATGCCGTATGGAACAAGCTGAACCAGCTGAAGGAGAAGGGGACCACCCTGATTCTCACGACCCACTACATGGAAGAGGCGGAGCAGATCTGCGACCGCGTGGCGATCATGGACCTGGGGAAGATCGTCACGATCGATTCGCCGGCCCGGCTCATGGAGACGCACGGCGGCAATCTCGAAGACGTCTACCTGAAGCTCACCGGGAAGCGCCTCGCCACCGATATCTACCGGGGCGCCTCATGAACATCAAACGCGCCTTCCGGGTCTGGCAGCGGCATCTCACGGTCTATACCAAGCTCTACAAGTCGAGCTTCGCCCTGAATTTCATAGAGCCGATTCTCTACCTTGCGGCCATGGGGCTCGGGCTCGGCGCCTTCGTCACCGAGGTGAAGGGCATGCCGTACATCAATTTCATCGCACCCGGGATCATCGCCTCGTCGGCGATGTTCGCAGCGATCTACGAATGCACCTACGGCACCTACGTGCGCATGATGTTCCAGAAGACCTTCGATGCGATCCTCGCCACGCCGGTGAATATCGACGACCTCACTGCGGGCGAGATGATGTGGGGGGCGACGAAGAGCGTCTTCTACGGGACCACGATCATCATCGTGATCGCCCTTTTCGGGCTGGTAGCCTCTCCCCTCGTCGTGCTGGTCATACCGCTGCTCTTCGTCAGCGGCATCATCTTTGCCGAGATCTCCCTTGTTTTTGTGGCGAAGGTGCCGGGCATCGATTCGTTCAACTACTTTTACACGCTCTTCATGACGCCGATGTTCCTTTTCTCGGGCATATTCTTCCCGCTCGATACCATGCCCCCTGTCGTCACCCAGATCGCTTTCTTCACGCCGCTCTACCACCTGGTCAACATATGCCGTGCCTTTGCCCTGGGGAATCCCGGCGCGGCATTGTGGGATGTGGTATGGATACTCGCAGTGGCGGCGATCATCGCGCCTTATCCCTTCCGTCTCATGCGCAAGAGAATACTGAAATAAATCCGAAACCCTAAGTACGAAATCCTAAACAAATCAGAACACCCCTCAATAAAACCGTTTTACATTTCGAGAAACTGTTTAGAGCTTCGAATTTAGGATTTCGGATTTGCCTTCAGTCGCCGATATCGATGAAGAGCCCGCCGCCCTCGCGTATGCGTTCGACCGAGGGGATGAGCCTGACGCTGATATTGACCGTGCTGCCCCGCGTCCAGTAATCGATATCGAGAATATCGGTGTGTCCGAAGGTGAACGGCATGTAGAGGGGCCTCATCTCGTAGCCGATGACCGCCCCTGTCCTGTCGACGATCCTGCTCAGCTGCGCGCGGGAGAAATCACTGTGCCAGCTCACGAAGCGCTGCGCCCTGGCGAGCGCCTCCTGCGCCGGAACGCCCCGCCTGACGGTATACTCGAATTCAGGCGTATACGGCTGCAGGGTATACTGGTCTCCCTCCCGGTCGAGGAACGCGACCGTCTTGATATCCTCGATATGCTGCGCTCCATGCAATATCAGGGTATAGGTCCCGGTCACCTCCTCGGGCCTCACGCTCTGCGTCCGTATGCCCGACTGCCGGAATCCGGCACACCCGGAGAGAAAGAGCACCAGCACTGCCAGCACGCCGCACATTCTGAGCAATTCCCGCTTCATAGTTCGATTATACCATCTTTTCAGCAGCTGCTCATGATCGGATGCTTACCTTGACAAGCACTGAGGGATGCTGTACAAGTTAAGTATGAGACGACTTCTTCCGCTCTCTCTGCTATTCGCCGTGCTCCTCTCCTGCGCCCCGGTATTGAGGCAGGACCTCCTCGACCGCGCCGCTATCAATCCCCCGCTCCAGGATATGCAGGCGAACCCCTCTGCCTACAAGGGGCGGCTCTTCGTCCTCGGCGGGATGATCGTACAGACGAAGTTCGTTCCCAGGGGCGCTCAGATCGAGGCAGTGTATATCCCTGTCGATGAGGACGGCGACCTGAAGAGTACGCGGTATGCCGGCGGGAGATACCTCGCCCTCTATCCGCGGGATATCGGCTTCCTCGAGCCGGAAATCTACAAAAAGGACAGGAGGATCACCATCGCGGGCGAATTCATCGGTATCCAGACCGGCAAGCTCGACGAGGTCGAGTACCCCTACCCTGTCTTCGAGATAAGGGACATTCACCTCTGGGAGGAGGAGCGGCCGTATTACTATCCTCCCTACTACGGCCCTCACTGGCGCTATCCCTACAGCTATCCGTACCGCTATCCCTTCTGGTGGGACGATCCCTTCTGGATGTCCCGTCCCTATCCTTACTGGTGGTAATCCCCTCCGCGCTGCTGCTACCGCATGGAAATAATCCCCTGAGTCCGGTATGATGTCCTGTTGCTACTCGCTCACAGGGAGGATTCGCTGACCGTGCTCCGCCGCTTTCTTGTTCCGGGCCTCTTCACGCTCACCCTTTTCACCAGCGCCGGTCTCCTCTTCATGGTCCAGCCTATGGTCGCAAAGATGATCTTGCCCCTGCTCGGCGGCACACCGGCGGTATGGAACACCTGCATGATGTTCTTTCAGG
Organism: Nitrospirota bacterium; assembly: GCA_040752355.1. Lineage (NCBI taxonomy): Bacteria > Pseudomonadati > Nitrospirota > Nitrospirota bacterium. The sequence continues at coordinate 13,088 of JBFMHE010000020.1, forward strand.
CCCTGCTCCTCGCCGGATATCTCTATGCTCATTTCTCGGCGAGCCGGCTCTCGGCCCTGCAGCAGGTCGTACTGCACACCGCCATCCTCGGCCTGGCCCTGCTGGTCCTGCCGGTCGCCATATCGCGGGAGTGGCTCCTCACCGGCGAGAGCCATCCCATACTCGTCGTCCTCGTTCTCCTCATCACCTCGGTGGGGCTGCCGTTCTTCATCCTCTCCGCAAGCGCGCCGCTCCTCCAGAAGTGGTTCGCCGGGGTCGATCACCCCGCAGCGAAAAATCCCTACTTCCTCTATAGCGCGAGCAATGCCGGCAGCATGCTCGCCCTGATAGGTTATCCGGGGCTCATCGAGCCGGGCCTCACCCTTAAAGAGCAGGGCTCCCTCTGGACTCTCGGCTACGGCGCGCTCCTTGCGCTCACTATCGGCTGCGCCGTTGCGGTATGGCGCGCCTCCTCGAAGGTGCAGCAGAAGGGGATGGCTGCACCCGATCTGATCTCACTCGCCCTCGGCAGCGCCCCGGCAGAGCCGATCAGTCCGGGCCAACGCCTCCGCTGGGTCGCCCTTTCCTTCGTGCCCTCGAGCCTGATGCTGGGGGTCACCAGCTATCTCGGCACCGACATAGCGGCAATCCCTCTCTTATGGGTAATTCCTCTTTCGCTCTATCTCCTCTCGTTCATCCTCGTCTTCGCGGAGCTTCCGGAGCGCCTCCACCGCGTCATGCTCCGCCTCTTTCCGGCGGCGACAGTCCTGCTGCTGGCCATGAACTTCTCCGACGAGAAGCCCGCGCTCTGGATCGTATTCCTGGTGAACCTGGCTGTCTTCTTCATCATCGCCATGGTCTGCCACGGCGAGCTCGCCCGGTCCCGCCCCTCCGCGCACCGCCTCACCGAGTTCTATCTCCTCATGTCCCTGGGAGGAGTGCTCGGCGGCGTCTTCAATGCCGTGATCGCTCCCCTCGTCTTCGATTCCGTTATCGAGTATCCGTTCGTACTGGCCCTTTCGCCGCTGCTGCTGCCGCTCGGCAAGGATGCGATACTGTCCGGCAGCCGGCTGCACCGGGGCCTCGATGTCGGGATTCCCGCTGTCCTGGGAGCGGCGAGCTTTCTCTTTATCCTGAAGGCGCCTGCGTCGAAGCTGGACATGACCGCGCTCAGCGCCTTCAGCGGCATCGGCAAAGATACCCTCGCCGCGCTCCTTACCTACGGTCCGCCGGCGCTGCTCTGCTATGCGCTGGTAACCATGAAGAGAATGCTACGATTCAGCCTCGGGGTCGTCGCCTTCGCCGCTGCGCTGGTCATTGCCGATGACTGGAACAGGGATATCGTTCATCAGGAGCGGAGCTTCTTCGGGGTGATACGGGTCATCACTGCCGCTGATGCGAAATCACGGTATCTCGTCCACGGCGGCATCCAGCACGGCAAACAGAGCCTCGACCCCGCGCTCTGCGACCTGCCGATCACCTATTACCATCCCGACGGCCCGGTGGGACAGATCTTCGACCGGTTCCGCCGCTCTCCGCACGGCACCCGTTTCGCCGTGATCGGCCTCGGCATAGGAACGCTCGCAGGGTACGGAGAGCCCGGAGAGAAGGTGACCTTCTACGAGATAGATCCCGCCGTGCGGCGCGTCGCCACCGACCCGGCGCTCTTCACCTACCTGAAGAAATGCAGGGCGGAATGGGATATCGTGATCGGCGATGCGCGCCTCAGGCTCGAAGAGGCGCCTCCCGGCAGCTACGGCCTCATGCTCATCGACGCCTTCAGCTCGGATTCGATCCCGGTCCACCTCCTCACCCGTGAGGCGCTCGCGCTCTACTTCTCGAGGCTCGCGGACAGGGGGCTCCTGGCTGTCCATATCTCGAATAAATACCTCGATCTCGAGCCGGTGCTCGGACGTCTGGCCCGCGATGCGGGGCTGGCAGGCCGTATCCGGGATGACGACGAGGAAGACAGCACGGTCGAGAAGTACCGCTCCACCTGGGTGGCTCTCGCGCGGCAGGAGAGCGACCTCGGCGCAATAGCCGGTGACGGCCGCTGGAGGAGATTGAAAGACGGCGGAAAGGGAGCGGTATGGACCGACGACTTCTCGAATATCCTGGGCATCTTCAAGTGGAACTGATGCCCGCCTGCTTCCGCTCATTCCAGGGAGGGGGAGAGGATACAGTGCTCGACTCATTCTCAGAAAGCATCCTGCCCTCAACCCGAAATGTCTTCGCCATTTCGGGGCCCCTCTGTTCTATGGGGTCCCCAAAAAGACAGAGTCTTTTTGGGGCAGGTGTGGAGGCTCGCTTGCCCGGACATCCTTGTCCTCCTGCAAGCTCACCATACCGCTCGCACAGCATCCTCTCCCCCTCCCTGGAACAGCTTTCAGATTACGATTACTTCTCCACCGAATAGGTGTAGGTAATCTGCGCCTCTTCCTTCTGGGGGTTCGTCCACATCAGGCAGTAGTACTGGTCCTTTTCAGCGCGATACGTGCCACTGCTTTCGCGTACGTTCTCCTTCTCGATAGCATACGTTATGTGGCTGTCGTCGTGGTAGTGGAGATTGAAGCTGAGCAGCTGCGACGCCTGGAAAGAATAGACGAGCCGTTCGCCCTTCTTTATCTCCATGCAGTCCTCGTGAACGCGGGAAGGGGCGATCGCGATCTCCTGCTGCGCTCTCACCGGCATCGAGCCGCAGCCGGCGGCGGGAAAAAGCAAGATGGCACAGAGTAACACTGCTGCGATTTTCATAACGAACTCCTTTCGTCTCTTTATGCTCCTTTACCAGTATACGGCATGGACGGCGCTTTTCCTAATCGGCCCCGGCCTCTCCGGTTTCGCCAGCAGAGGACAACCGGCTTGCCGCTCCACCGCGAATGCCGTACAATAGTTGATTATGGTACACACCCCGGCCCCCCTCATCACGGTCACGATCAAAGAAGAGACGACGCTCGCCGCCTATCTCTCGCGGCGGGGCTACCGGAGCAACAGGATCAGGCAGCTCCTCAAGTTCAGGGCGATAGCGGTCAACGGCGCGACGGTGACCCGTTACGACCATCCGCTCGTGCCGGGCGACGAGCTCGTCATCTCCCCTACCGAGCAGGGAAGGGTCGAGGATATCCTCAGGAAGTCCCATATCGCTCTTCTCTACGAGGACGACGCGCTCATCGTCATCGACAAGCCTCCGGGGCTCCTCTCCATCGGGACTGAACGGGAGAGGACGCGCACCGCCTACTACCAGCTCAACGAATACCTGAAGGAGCGCGCACCCGAAAGACAGGAGCGCATCTTTATCGTGCACCGCACAGACCGCGAGACCTCGGGGCTCCTCGTCTTTGCGAAGAGCGAGCGGGTAAAACGGGCGCTCCAGCAGCACTGGAATAACGTCGACAAGCGTTACCTGGCGGTGATAGAGGGCGTGCCGCGCAGGAAGGAAGACACCATCGCCCTGCCGCTGCGAGAGAGCAAGGCCCTCAAGGTGCATGCTGCTCGAGACGATGATGAGGCGCGCAGTGCGGTGACCCGCTACCGGACGCTCAGGGCGGGCCACGACTACGCGCTGCTCGAACTGGCGCTCGACACCGGGAGAAAGAACCAGATCCGCGTGCACCTCGCGCAGATCGGCCACCCCGTGGCAGGCGACAAGAAGTACGGCGCGCGCACCGATCCCTTCGGGCGGCTCGCCCTCCACGCGCACCAGCTCGCCTTCAAACACCCGGTGACCGGAAAACCGCTCCGCTTCAGGAGCGAGCTGCCCTGGAGCTTCGAAAAGGTCGTGAAGACGATGAAAAAGGCGCCCTTACCATAGGCGGCTGCCGCAGCAGCGGCAGTCCTGGCGGAAGAGGTCCGGTCCCAGGTACCTTTTGCACGAGGGGCAGCGCCAGTTAAGGCGGCTGAACCAGATAAAGAGGGCTACAAGGACGAGCTGCCCTGCCATGATCGCCCCTTTCGATATCCCCTCCCCGAAGAGGTCCGGCCGACGGTAGACGAGCACGAGGAAGACGAGACCGAGCAGCGTTACGGCAATGGCGAGGAACTGGCGGCTCTGCCGCCGTCTGAATTCCCGCCTGATCCCTTCTCTGTCGTTGCTCACCGTGCAGCGCTCCTCGACTCTCGGAATAGAGATTTATTATACCCCTCGGCCCTGCTCCTTTTCAAAAGCGGAGGGAAAATCAGGAGGCGTTCGGGAGCGCTTTTCTGGTACAATGTGAAGAGTACGATGCTCTACACGAAAAAGGGAGCGGGCCCGTTTGCTGCAGTATTGCAAGTCAATGGAAATCAAATACATTGAAGCGATCGATCTGCACGAAGATGATGCCTTCGACCATCAGGAGAAAGAGCACGATATCCTCTGCAGGACCTGCGGCCACCGTATCACGACGATAGATCACATCATCGCTGTCAATGGGCAGCACCGCCACACCTTCACCAATCCCGCCGGGCATACCTTCGACTTAGGCTGCTACAGTCATGCCGACGGCTGCTACATCTATGGGGTCCCTACGGTCGAGTACACCTGGTTCCAGGGTTTCGGCTGGTGCTACGCCTTCTGCGCCCACTGCGCCACCCATCTCGGCTGGCTCTACCAATCGGACCAAGAGAGCTTCTACGGATTGATAGTAAAACGCCTGATCGAGAACATCAGGACCCACTGAGGCGTTCCTCCCCGTAGACGAGAGATATCCACCGAAATTTTCCTGCATATCCTGAGCGCCCCGGGCCGTGAAGAGACCCTCGCCCTGCTCGCCGGGCGGGGGTATACCGAAGAGGTGCGGAGAAGGGGCGGTCAAACGGTCTGCCGGCCGCCGGAGGGGCTTGATGAAAGGACGGCGAAGCGCCGTCGATCCCTCGATTTGACAGCCCCTCCCATTGGCTCTACACTTTAAAAAGAAAATGCTTGGATAAGGACCGCTCATCGTTAACCACCCCTCGCACCACTTATGAAAGGAGGGCCCCATGGCACGTCTCAGCAGAACCTCTTCAAGGAGCTCGGGAAGGGCATCGAGCAGCAGCGTTTCAGGAGGGACAGGAGGGAGGTCGCCGAAGATGTCGAGCTCGGGCGGCTCGGCCCCGAAGACGGTATCGAAGGTGACCACGGATCACGAGGAAATAAAGCAGTGGGTCGAGTCGCGCGGCGGCCACCCGGCCTCGGTGAAGCGGACGATGGCGGGCGGACCCGACATTATCCGGATCGACTTCCCGGGGTATTCGGGCAGGGAGTCGCTCGAGCCGATCTCGTGGGACGACTTCTTCCATCAGTTCGACGAACGGCACCTGGCGTTCCTCTACCAGGACAAGACCGCATCGGGAAGGCCGAGCCGTTTCAACAAGATCATCTCGGAAGATACCGCAGAAGAGGCTGCCGGGAAGCGGCGGCCCTCTCTCAAGAGATCGGGCTCGAAAAAATAGTCTCGCGGCTGTTCCTGCGGGGTCGTTTGCCCGTGCGGTACGCAGGCATGTGCACATACCTGCGTACCGCATATTTGCGCGGAGCAGCGGCAATCGGTATAATCATAAGGTTATGCCGTCGCCAAAGGTTTCCGAAAAACAGAAGCTCTGCATCTCCTGCCGCAAGTGCTGCGAAGCGGTCGGCATCTATATCGATCCGGAGAACTATATAGAGACGAAAAGAGAGCTCGCCCGCTTCTACCGCGCCCGCGGCTTCCATGTCACGACCGAGGACGGCCTCCTGTATCTCACCATCGATTTCCCCTGCCCGAACCTGACCAAGCGCGGCTGCGCGATCTACGAGAGGCGGCCGCGCATCTGCAAGACCTACTCGGGGCTCGACGACTTCAGAGAGCACTGCCTCTGGTCCAAGCTCCCGGAGCACCGGAACAAGAAAAATAAGTAAGCCCCGCCTCCCTCCATCCCTGGCATTCTCCCCGTGATATGCTATGATTACTTACAAGAACGCTTTCGGAGGTCCGGCATGCAGGTGCTCGTTCTCTACTACACGAAGGGCGGCTCTACCAGGAAGCTCGCCGAGGCAGTGGCAAAGGGCGTCGAGGCGGCGGGAGTTAAAGCCGTGCTGAAATCGACGCAGGAGGTCTCGAAGGAAGATTTTCTCGCCTCCGCAGGGGTCATCGCAGGCTCGCCCGTCTATTTCGGCGTCATGGCAGCGGACCTCAAGCGGGTCTTCGACGAATTCATCGGCACGCGGCGCCAGATGGAGAACAAGGTCGGCGCCGCCTTCGCCACCGGCGGTCACCACACCGGCGGCAAGGAGACGACGCTCCTGTCGATCATCCAGTGCATGCTGATCTACGGCATGATCATCGCCGGCGACCCCATGAGCGCCTCGGGACACTACGGCGTCGCCTGCGTGGGCGCTCCCACCGAAGAGGCGAAGGACGACGGCCACAAGCTCGGATACCGTGTCGCCGAAGTCTGCAAGGCTGTCGAGGGCAGACTGAAGCTGACGAAGCCGTAGTTGCGCACCGCCTTCCGTTTACGGTATACGGTCGGGGCGCTCTGGGCGCCCCTTCCCCTTGCTTCTTGCATAATCTCCCCGAAGTGGTATGGTTTAGGTAGTACCGGGAGCCCCGGGCTTCTCCATTACCGGAACCATTCTTTCCCTCTCTGTTCACGCCGGCCTGCCAGGCCGAGCTATCAGGATAAATGCCCTCCGCAGTATCCCGATAGTCTCATTCAGTGGTGCAGGCCGTGGTGCAGGCCGTGATGCGGGCCGTGGCGCAGGGAAAACGGGAAGACGACAAAGGAGCGTGTCATGACCATGATAAAGCGTATAGCGCTCAAAGCAACAGCGATCACCGCCGTACTCTTAACGGTGCTGCTCGCAGGACTGCCCGTCGCGGCAGATGCCGAAGAAGTGACTATAGAAGAGGTGAACGAGATGCGTGCCGGCGCCGGTCTCGAGCCGCTCGCGGGCGAGCTCTCGACCGACATCCCGCTGCTGCTTTCGGAGTGCGAAAAGGGCATCGAGGCGTCCTGCGTGCTGCTGCAGGCGCTTATCGACACCTATGCCCCCGATCATCCCCCGGTCACTCCCGGACCGGACGGAGAGGCGCCGGCAACCCGGGGCGGCTCAGAGAATGAAGTAACGCTCTGAGATACGTCTTGCAGCGTCCGAGGGAAACCGGGGCACAAGAATAGCTGCGCAAAAGCCCGGCTGCTGTTACCGGGATGCGGAAGTGAGAGAGGCTACGCTTGCCGGGCCGGAATAATGCGGTGATCCACGGCTGGCCGGGGAGAGCTCGCTGCCCCGTCCCGACTACTTCAGTTTCGTCACCCTGACTGCCTTGGGGCCTTTGGGCCCTTTCTCGACATCGAAGGAGACCTTATCGCCCTCGGCAAGAGATTTGAACCCATTACCCTGGATTTCAGAATGGTGCACGAAGACATCCTGCCCGTCCTCGCTGGTAATGAAGCCGAAGCCCTTCGAATCATTGAACCACTTCACTGTTCCTTTCGGCATCTGCGTCGTCTCCTTAATGATTGGTATACCTAAATTTTAGCAGGCCCCTGCGGGTTGTCAACCGGAGTTTCCCCGTTCTTTTCACAGTCTCGTCACTTCGCCATTCTTCTGAGCACCTGCCCCAGCTGCCGCAGGCTCTCGCCGTACCCGGCCCAGTCGCCCTGCCGCATGAGCTCCTGCGCCCTCTCGTACAGCCGCATCGCCTCCTTGGCGAGCTCGGCAGCGGAGCCGACGGCGCTCTCGGCCGTCTTCTCCTTTGCCCGGGGAGCCCTCACTCCGCTGAAAAGCCGCTGGAGGCCGAGCTCGAGGTTCTCCTCCATGACCACGTTGTTCTCATAGGCGAGGATGACCCGCCGCAGTTCGGGTAATCCCTTGTCCGCGGCAGCCAGGTAGAGCGGCTGCACATAGAGAAGCGATCCCTCGACGGGGATGACGAGGAGGCTTCCGCGGATGACCTGGGAGCCGCGCTGGCCCCATAGGGTCAACTGCTGCGAAATATACGAGTCCTGGTCGATACGGGCATCGATCTGCTTCGGTCCGAAGACGAGCCGATCTCTCGGGAACGTATAGACGATCAGCTTCCCGTAGTCGGGTCCGTCGCAGCGCGCTGCGAGCCAGGCGGCGAGATTGTCTCTCTTGGAGGGAGTATAGGGGAGCAGGAGTATATACTCCTCCCTCTTCTCCCCGGGGAGCTTCATTATGGTGTAGTAGGGATCTATGGAGACATCGCCGTAGGCAGGCAGCTCCCAGAGGTCTTCCTTGTTGTAGAAGACCTTCGGGTCGGTCATGTGGTAGGCCGAGTACATCTGCGCCTGCACCTGGAGAAAGCCTTTCGGGTACCGTATATGCCTGCGCAGGTCGTCCGGCATCTGCTCGAGCGGTTTGAAAAGCCCGGGGAAGGCGGCGCGGTAGACCTTGAGCACTACATCCTCCGGGTCGCTTATGTAAAAATCGACGGAGCCGTTATAGGCGTCCACAACGACCTTGACCGAATTCCTGATGTAATTGTACTGGGCGTTCTTACCCAGCGGTCTCGAATAGGGGACCCTGTTCGAATAGGTGTAGGCATCGATAATCCAGAACAGCCTGCCGTCGTCGGCAACAACGATGTAGGGGTCCTTGTCGTACAAAAGGAACGGCGCGGCGGTGCGTATCCTCTCCGCGATATTCCTGTTATACAGTATCTTGCTTTCAGGAGTAATGTCGGAAGAGAGGACGAGCTTCGCCGTCTGAAATTTTATTGCGAACAACGCCTTTCTGAAAAACGAGGACAGGCCGACCCCACCCTTGCCCTCATACGATGTCGAGACGTTGCCTTCCGAGGTAGGATAGTTGAATTCCGGCACCTTTGTCTTTACCAGGACGTAGTCGCTCGAAAGCTCGCCGTAGTAGATTTCCGGCCGTGTCACCTTCAGGTCCGCCGAAGAGACCGGGGGGATGTCCTTGACGAGGAACTCGGGAAGCCCCTCTCTCGATATTCTGCTGACAGGGCCCATGGCGATACCGAAGCCGTGGGTGAAGACCATCTTCTCGTTGATCCACGATCTGCTCGGCAGGTCCTCATAGGAGAGCTCGCGCGGGGAGAGCATCACCTGCATATATTCGCCGTTGATGGTATAACGATCATTATCCACATCGGTAAACTTATAGTACGTGCGTATCTGCTGGAGCTGGCTGTAGGTCCTGAGAAGGGGAGCGTCGTCCCACAGCCTGATATTCCTGATGGTCGCGTTGTTTCGCTCGATATCGCCGGAGGTGAGATTGTAGGAGACATCGAAGGGCCTGACCTCTATCCCCTCGAGGCCATAGCCGAACCGGGTGAACTTTATATGGCGCTCTATGAACTCTCGTTCGAGCGCAAGCTCGTTCGGAGTGACCTTCAGATTCTGGAGCAGCGCGGGGTAGGCCACCAGCCCGGCCAGATACGCCACGCCGGTAAGGAGCAGCGGGAACACCGCTGCCTTCCATGATCCCCTGACGACCCCGGCGGCAAACAGGATGCCGCTGAGCGCGGCAAGCACGACGAGCACCCGCAGGGCAAGGAGCTTGGCATTCACATCCGTATACCCTGCGCCGGTAATGACCTGGTGCGATGAGAACAGGAGATTGAACTGGTCGATATAAAAGCCGGCGGCTATCGCAAGAATAAGCATCCCCGCAAGGATACCGAGATGCTTTCTCGCTCCCGGGTTGATCGTGATCCCCGCCTGCTTCGGCAGTATGCCGCCCCTGATGAAGTAACCGGCCGCTGTGAGGAGCAGTGCGACAAACAGGAGAAAACCGGTAAACCCTCTCACTGCCTCGAGCAGCGGAAGCTCGAAGAGATAGAACCCGATGTCCCTGCCGAAGACAGGGTCGGCTGCTCCCACCGCCACACGGTTCTGAAAGGCCAGGACCTCGTCCCAGAGGGAAACGCCCCAGGAGGCGCCGATGAACGCGGCGGCGGCGCCCGAGAGCACGGTCAGGGGCTTGCGCCACCTGCTCATGCGCTCTATATCGAGGGTGGTCCCCGTGTGATCGAGGACGAGCAGCTGGAGCGGGGATATCCGCATTCTGTTCGCGATGACGATATTCCCCAGAACAACGGCGAGCGCGAAGGCAGCGCCTGCAAGGCCGAGGGCCGCTTTGGTCGAGAGGATCGTGGTGAAGACGCCGGCATAGTTGAGCTCGGTGAAGAAGAGCCACTCGGCATAGAGGTCGATTATAGCCACGTTTCCCGTTATCGCGAGGAAGACCGCGAGCACGAGCAGCCAGACAACTATTCTGTTCTTTTGCATCTCCTGCTGTCTCCTTAGTACGTCAGTACGTCGTTACCTTATTCTCGTCGAAATGCCGGGTATGTCCGAACGTGATCGTCAGCCACGGCGCGCGTACACTGCCGGACTCTCCTGTTATCCACAGGCTATCTTACCACAACAAACCTGCGGGCTTCCCGCTCAGATGCGGAGAGGAACAGGAAGCGCGCTCCCCGGCACGGCGGGCGATTCATTGGTGGAAGAGGTCATGAGAAGAGAGGCGGGGATATATGAGAGAGGTGCGTCTTGGCGAAGGCGCATTCGGACAAGAGCGGCCGGCGGCGGCCGCTCCTTTGCCGTGCAGCGGTCAGTTCAGGCTCTCGTCGAAGAGCTCTGCGCGGATATGCTCCGCCTCCTCGCGCGCCAGGACAGCGGCTTCAGTGAAGGGCAGCCCTCTCTTGATATGTTCGGCCAGCAGATCGAACTCGAGCTCGCCGCTCAAGATGCCGTCATCCATGATATCGACATGCTCTTCGATATCCCTGATCTCGGCCCTGGTGAGCTCGCGGCCACGCTCTTCCGTTACGGTCTCGACCGCAGCGGCAACCGCCTCAAGATAGAGCTCCCGGTTCTCGGGGTCCTGCAGCTGCTCGAGACGCCGGTATCTATTATAGGTGTCGATTGAGCAATCGGTTATATTCTTCATTCTTTTCTCCATACCTTATTATACCATTTGAGCAATGTTCCCTTTCGGGCCGCATGATACGGGCTGTTACGATCGGAGGGAGGATCATGCGGCCCCCCTCCCTGGTAGACCTGCCGCTGAAAGTGGGCTACGATTTAGAGAGAGGCGAACGCGGCCACAAGGAGGGACAGCATGGAATACCGAGAGTTTGTTCAGCAGGTGCAGAGCCGGGCCGGCATCACCACCTTCGAACAGGCGGAGTATGCGGTCATCACGTCGCTCGAGATGCTCGGCAAAAGGATGGGAAGGGACGCGGCAGCGCATATCGCGCAGCAGCTCCCGCCGGAGCTCGCCAGTTATATCATAAGCACTGAGGAGCCCGATCTGGATATCCATGATCTCAATGAGCTGCTCGCGCGCGTGGGCAAAAAGGAGCGCGCGGGCTACGAGGCGGTGGAGTCGCATGTCCGGGCAGTCATCCCGGTGCTCGTGGACGCGGTAACGCCGGCTGCGATGCAGAGGGCGATCGCGGGACTGCCGCGGGAGATGCGCATCCCCTTCGAAAAGGAGCTCGCCGCAGAGGCGCAGATCCCCCTTTGACGATCAGGAGCCCCCAACACGACAGGAGGAACTATGAAGGTATCGGTCTGCAGTGCTGCACTCTGGGTAGCGCTGTTCATAGCGGTTGCGTCGCCGGCCCGGGGCCAGGAAAGCGAAACATACACGATTATCCCCCAGCCGGGAGGAATGCGGGTCTGCGTCGGCGCCTGGATACCCCCGACCGATATCGCGCAGACCGGCGTCTGCGAAGGACAGCTCCTGGACCTCTCTCAATTCGCCGAGATCTCCGCGCGCCAGACGGTCGAACAGCTCGATCAGGTTGCCGCCATCCTCACCGCGATCGATCAGAAGCTCGCGGCGAACAATGAACTGATGAACCGGCTCATCAAAACGACCGCTGCCGCCCAGGCCCCTCCCGGACAGCAGACCAGGGGGGGCGATGAAGCGCTGAACGAGGCGATAGACAGGAGGTTTGCAGCCCTCCCCGAGGAGCTCTTGAACAACGAGCGGTTCAGGGAAGAGCTCGCACGGATGAAAAAAGATATCCTCGAGGAGGTCGAGAAGCGACTCTCCCCCAAAAAAGAGCCCGCGAGGAAATGATCCGGAAGTGAGTAAACGCTGTTGCGGGCGCGGGGCCGCAGCTAGCAGGTGAGGTGGAGCGCGGCTGCCTTCTTTGCGACATTCAGGATATTGTATATCCCCACCGCTTCGGGCGTATTCTTCACGACGACCCGGATGCCCTCTATGGCGAGCTCCTGGACAAGATCGTCCGGTGCTTCCATGACACCGGAAAAGCCTCTGCCGATCACGAGGACCTCGGGCTTCTCCTTGAGAACCTCTCCGAGGTCCTCCATCCTGAGGAGATGCCCCTCTCTCCTCCACCAGGGCGAAAAGACCCGTTCGGGGAAGATGATCACGTCCTTCGTATACGTATTCCCCCCGATGACGATCTTTCCGAATGAGTAGTGGTCGATGCGCATTTGTCTACAGATTAGAGAAACCGGGAAGAGATGTCAAGGGGAGGTTGCGCTGATACGCCGTCTGTGACAGAATAGAGGCGCGACGATGGAACTGCATATCTTCACCGCACAGATCGGGAAGTATAAGGGGCCTGATGCCGTAGACGTCACGGTCAAGACCGGCGACCGCACCTTCTCCCCTTTGGGCTAAGATTTGTTTTTCTAACTAGCAGACCACATTCCTTACTGGGTAAGTTTTGACGCGAAGTTTACTTTTTGACACACTTGCATTAGGAGCACCTATATATATCAGCGACATACGGGCTCATCATAGTTGGCACACAAAATGCTTTTCAGTCTCCTGAAAAGTTGTAATAATTAAGCTATATTGGTATTTGCAGAGGAGGGCGGCATGACTCGACAATCTATTTTTACCATTGGATATGAAGGTAAAAACGTCGATGATTTCATCAACAGGCTAAAAAGGTACAATATTACAACGTTAATCGACGTAAGAGAAATTCCCTCAAGCAGAAAGCCGGGATTCTCAAAAGGCAGGCTCTCTGAAAACCTTAAATCAGCAAATATAAGTTATATTCATATGAAAGAGCTAGGGAGTCCCAGAGAATTAAGAGAAAAGCTGCATGAGGATAACGACTATAGCTCCTTCTTTGAGGGATATGGAAAATATTTAGATACGCAGCTTGGAAGTGTAAAATACCTTCATGATGAAGTTTTATCAAACGGGGTCAGTTGCATTATGTGCATGGAAAGGGATCCTCTTCATTGTCATAGAAAGATTGTTGCAGAAAAAATTAAAGAGGTCAATGGCAATGGACTTACTATCACACATATCTGATCCTAATAGTAATAAGGCTTAGTGGAAATCAAGCGCGTTTTAGTAACGGTCAAAGCTTATCCCAACCCGAGTAAGAAGTATTCAGAAACTGTCTGCATAGCAGGGATAGACCTTCACGACAAAAAGTGGATTAGGCTCTATCCAGTCCCTTTCAGAGATCTTGAGGACAGCCAAAAGTTTAAGAAGTACAGTATCATAGAGGTAAGAGCCTCGAAAGCTAGAGCTGATAGTAGGCCCGAAAGCTACAAGATAGATTCTGATAGCATTGCTGTAGTCGAGCAGTTAGATACGAAAAATAACTGGGAGAGGAGAAAGCAAATTCTTCTACCATCTCTCTCAAAGTCCCTTTGCGAGATATACAGAGATAATGAGCGCTCTGGAAAGTCCTTAGGAATGTTTAAGCCTCACAAGATTAGTTTTACCACACAAAAAATAAAGATAGAAGACTCCTCAAAAAGAGAAGAATGTTACAACCAGCGAAGCCTATTTAGGAAAGATAAATGTGTTATAGAAGCAGTTCCTTTCGAGTTCCGATATCAATTTTCTTGTTTTGCTGAGCCAGATTGTCCGGGTCATGATCTCCTAATAATCGATTGGGAAATAAATCAAGCTTTCCGCTCTTGGAGATACAAGTACAAACAGGAAACTGTTCTGCTACAGAAAATAGAGGAAAGATGGTTGAATGATTTATGCTCAGACAAAAAGGATACTTATTTTATAGTTGGGAATATGGCGCGATTCAGAAAGAACTTTATGCTTCTCGGAGTTTTCTATCCTGGGCTAAGTTCACGAAATAAATATTGACGCTGCAGGCCTCCTACAACTCCAGAGAAAAAGAAGGGATTACGGTTATCATCGAGGGGGAGCGGCAGAGCTGAGGCTCTGCGCGTATCCCCTCGCTCGGCAATGCGACGCGAACCCTGAGCGAGCAGCGGCGCTGTCTTATTTACAGTTCTATTAGAGAGCAGGCCGTTTGGCAACCCCGAAGGTGCTCGAACCGTGTCGCGGAATGAGGGGGGGGATCCTCGAGGCATGGATGGAATGCAAGGGGAGAGTTCAGGCTGCTCTTTTGACCATATCCAGGAATTCTCTAGCATTTCCAAGCGCACTGCCCGCATCGGCAATCGTTACCTCGGCAAACTCTCTATAATCACCCTCCTGCCGGGCATCAAAGGTATCGTGCAGCATTCTTGAATAACGCTTGTCTATCCTTCCGGCCCTCACGAGCTCCTTATCGAATAACGAAATCATACCACTATGCTTAGAGGTTTTCGTGTCTATGCCGGCTTTCAGGAAAAGCGCCAATAACGCATAGAACATCGAATAATATGCCCGGTTGACAACAGTCCTGGCGCTGAAGCCGCCCTCTATCATCCTCTCGGCTTCCTGTAAGGTCTCTTCCGCCTGTCTCAGGCGGTACTGAAAGAGCGCCTCTCTTTCCGTCATACGCGAACTCCCTCCCCTGTAATGCTCTTGACAAGAGGAGATGCCCGTAAGGGAGAGCTTTCTATTTCGTCCCGCGTAAAGATAAGCGGCGAGATATAGATGGCATTCTCGAAGCCTACCTCCCAGACGATATCCCGGATCTTCTGCTTCAGTTCTCTATCGATGCTCTCCACTTCGATAAACACGTCCATATCGGAATATTCGTCCGCATCGCCGCGCGACCGCGATCCGAATACCCTGAAGTCGATCAAGCCGACGACTTCGGATAAACGATCTTTCAGACTCCTTGCTATTTCATAATCCTGCGCATTCATGCGCGGTCCCCTCTCCATTATAGTCTGTCCCGGCCTTCCTTATCAGAACATCCGAAGCAAGACTGAACAGAAGTACTTTACCGGGAGGGCCGGTCAAGATTCAAGGCCCGCGCCCTTATAAACGGAAGGCGTCTTCCCTCCTTTACGAAACCCGGGATATCTCTGCGGGTTCCCACTCCTCTGCTCCGCGCAGGAAGCGTTCGGTCCGTGCCAGGACAAAGGTGAGAGTCTCTCTATCGAGCTCGTAGCGCTCTACGCTGAGGCGGGGGTAGTCGACGACGATGATATTGAAGGAGTTCGGTTCGATGCGGAGGCGGGTCGAGAGGGGGGTCCCGGCCTGGACGATCAGCGGCTTCCGGTACCGGAGCCGGTACGCGGTGTTCCTGTACTCGGCAAGGGTGCTGTGCAGGTGGCCCGAGAGGAGCAGGTCCACGCCGGCCTTCCCGAACCACTCGAGGGCTGTGCGGGCGCGGCCGATGTAGTGTCCCCGGTATCCCTCGGG
The DNA here is from genome assembly GCA_040752355.1 of Nitrospirota bacterium. Lineage (NCBI taxonomy): Bacteria > Pseudomonadati > Nitrospirota > Nitrospirota bacterium. The sequence goes on from JBFMHE010000020.1 coordinate 28,569, forward strand.
GAGATTGAAGGGGTGGTGCGCGACGACTATCTTCACGACATGCTGCGGCACGGTCGAGAAGAAGTCGCGGATCGCCTCGAGCTGCCGCACATTGATTCGCCCCTCCTTCCACTTCAGCCGGCGCACGGAGTTGACTCCCATGACCGCAAGCTCGTCATCCCTGTAGTGCGGATTGAGCTCTTCCGAAATATGCCGCCGGTACCTCCCGAACGGGTTCAGGAGGCGGGTCCAGAAGGCATACAGGGGGATATCGTGGTTGCCGGGAATGACGAGGACCGGATGAGGCAGGAGAGAGAAGAGCTCTTTCGCCTGCCTGAACTGGGAGGTCTTCGCCCGCTGGGTCAGGTCGCCCGAGACCACGATCAGATGAGGCATGCGCGCCTGTATTATTTCGACGAGGGGGTCGATCAAGGAGGGCTGGCTCCTGCCGAAATGCAGATCGGAAAGATGGACGATGGTGCGCATGCGTTATCTCTTCACGATGACCTTCAGCGCGCGCGGCTGGGCCCTGAAATGGAGCGGGGTCTCGAGGCTGACCAGCTCTCCGTCCAGTGCCGTCTCGAGGCGCTTTCTGTCGCTATCGATCCAGAATTCCTGCGCGCGGTACGCATCGAAATCCGGTTCTCCCGCCCCTCTTCTCAAATTGCCCAGAAGCGCACGGAAGAGCAGACCGACCAGTCCGCGCCTCGTCGTCCGGCGCGAGAGATAGAGGCTGAGGACGCCCTGATCCACCCTCTTCCTGATCCCGATCCGGAGGCCGGAGATTTCATACTCGTTGTTGCCGACGAAGATGATGTTGGTCGTCATCTCGATATCTTTTCCTTCCACGCTCAGGCGTACGCGCAGCCGGGCAGGCGCTTTGACCATCACGGCAAGAGCAGCGGGGATAAGCGCCATCCATTTGGAGAGCCCTTTTTTCTGCATCCGCTCGCGAAACGTGATGAGCTGCGGATAGACGCCGATGCTCGCATTGTTTATGAAGCCCTTGTCGTTTACTCTGCCTGCATCCACGGCAACCGTATGCCCTTCCGTTATGGTCGCCGCGGCTTCTCCGATATCGAGGGGGAGGTTGAGGTCTTTGGCGAAATGGTTGAGCGTGCCGGTGGGCAGAATGCCGAGCGCCGCTTCCGAGCCGGCCAGGGTATCGGCGACCTTGCTGACGGTGCCGTCTCCTCCTGCAGCGACAATGACCGGAAAGCCCAATCCTATCGCCTCTTTGGCCGCCTGCTTGAGATCTGCTCCGGACCGGGCCGGCCAGATCTTCGGCTCGACGCCGAGAGCGGCGAAGGCCTCTTCGATCTCCCGGAGTTGGGGACCGGCATCCGCTTTTCCGGCAGCAACATTGACTAAAACCGCGACCTTCCTGGTGTCCATCGGGGCTGTCCTGAACAGAATTGGGAACGGAGGCTTCCGATGAACAAGTGTAGCAGTATTTGGGGGTGAATACTACCGCTTTTTAAGCCCTGCTGCCCCGAAAAACAGGCGGTTTGACATAGGTCAATGTCTTTCTCCGGCTGTTCAGAGTACACTATGTTCATGAAAAGCCACAGCCCGGGCCACAATCGAAGAATGACGAGAGAGCGCAAGACCGTAAGCGCCATGATCGGCATCTACTGCCGGGACATCCACGCCGGGAGCGGAAACGCGTTATGTCCCCACTGCAGCGAGCTGTGGATATATGCGAAGGAGCGGCTCGACCGCTGCCCGTTCCAGGGGAGCAAGACAACGTGCGCAAACTGCGCCGTGCACTGCTACAGACCCAGCATGCGCGAAAAGATCAGGGAGGTAATGCGCTATGCCGGCCCCCGCATGACCTATCGCCACCCCCTCCTCGCCCTGTTCCACTTCATCGACGGCTTCCGGAAGAGCGCAAGCCGGCCCCGTTCGCCTGCTTCGTAACGCGGGACAACTCTGAGAGCCCTAAACAAAATGACGCAGCTTGGAGTCGTCCGCTCCATCGCTCTTCCCTCACGCCTGTTCGTCCTTTTCAGCAGCGACCCGGAGCTCCCGGAACATCCGTGCGAGCGCAGCAGGCGTGAAATGGGCATTGATGCCGCTCGGATTCGGCAGCACCCATACCACTGCCCCGCCGAACCGCTCGCGCTGCCTGCCCGGCGCCGCCTTCGGCTGCCTGAACGCCTTGCGGTAGGCATCGATCCCCAAAACAGCGACGAACTTTGGTTTATATTTTTCGACCTTCTTCTTCAGCCGCGCCGCGCCTTCGATCAGCTCTTCTTTCGACACTTCATCAGCCCTCGCCGTGGCCCGGTCCACGAGGTTCGTAATCCCGCAGCCGCGCTGCAGCAGCTCCCGCTCTTCATAGGGCGAAAGCAGCCGGTCGGTAAACCCCGCCGCGAACAGCGCAGGCCAGAACCGGTTGCCGGGCCGTCCGAAGTGGTGCCCTATCGCCGCCGTATACAATCCCGGATTGATACCGACGAGCAGCACCTTCAGCCCGGGCGCGATCACATCGGGCACCGTCTTGCCGGCAGCCGCAAGGATCTCCTCTTTGGTCGGTTTGCGATAGGACTTCATTCGATGGACCTGACAGCGATCTCTGACTATAGTATAGCCCGTTCTCAATCACCACGTATCCAGCTTCGCGACTTCCATCCTGCTGAAGATGGGATCGAGGAGCTCGCGCGCCCAGCATCGATCGCATACGAGGTGTCGTTATCATCCGTATACTGGCTTGCATAGGCGATTTTGTATGCCTCATCCCTCTTGAAACCGGCCCTTAGAGCAATAAGGAACGTGATGTAATAGTGGTACTCGATGTCCATCTCTTCCCCCCACGTGCAAAGATTAAAACAATTACGGTTTTCCCCTCATAAAATGCTTTGCTGGAATATGAGGTCACGATTCAAGCCGTCTGACCCCGTTCCTTCTTTTTATGCCGCCCACTTCTGCCCTTTGGTTGCATAATCGAGCATTACATCGAAAACCCTGTCACACGTTTGTTTGAACAATGCCCGATCATAGCTTTCAGGGAGCTTTTCATTTAAAACTTCCTCGACTGCTGAACGGACAGTTATTTTCGTCTGAGAGTCCTTATACCAATCCTGCACCAGCACCTTCGGCTGCTCCTCCAGCAGGCGATGCAATAATGCTTTTGCAGCGAGTTTGACTCTCTGGGTTTCTTCCTGTGTCATTTTCTCTTTCTTGATCAGATCGAAGAGTTCCAGCTCATCCTCGGTCAAGCCTTCCCGTATATGCCGTTCCTCTTCCGCCTGCATATCTTTCGTGAACTTGACTAGCTCTTCAAAGTAATTCTCTGTCGATGAGCCGCCTGCGTTATAGGTATCGATGAGAGGTCCAGACTGAAAGGCCTTATATTTAGCGACCGTAAAAATGTGACACCTTCCTCGCGATACTGTTCGGCCATAGGGCCAACGTATCCAACAGTTACCCTGTCACATACATCCTTAAGCTTGACAGTTTGCCACTCGCTCATTCAATCCCCGCCTTCCCCTCCCTCTGCTCCATAAACAACCGCCGTTCCCGCTCGATCTCCGCCCGCAGTTCATCCTCAGTCGGCAGCACGAGCCGGTATTTCGAGGCGAACAACTGCCTGCTCTCTTCCAGTACGCTGTACTTTACGATGGTCTCGTCCTTCTCGGTGCAGAGAATGATGCCGATGGTGGGATTGTCGTCTGCCCCCTTGATGCGGTCCTCGAACAGACGCACGTACATGTCCATCTGGCCGATGTCCTGGTGGGTGAGGTCGTCTATTTTCAGGTCGATCAGCACGAAGCATTTGAGAATGAAGTTATAAAAGACGAGGTCGATGAAGAAATGCTTTGTTTCGGTGCTGATCCGGTATTGCCTGCCGACAAAGGAAAAGCCCTTTCCCAATTCCAGCAGGAAGTGTTGGAGATTATCGATGATAGCTGATTCTATCTGCTGCTCCGAGGTGGAGGGATGCTCAGGCAACTGGAGGAACTCAAGGACATACGGGTCTTTGATAAAGTCTCGCGGCATCTGCTTCTCAAAAGCGCTTTCCCGGGCAATTGCCGCCCTCTTGTCCGGCGAGGATAAAAGCCGCTCATACCAAAGAGTGTTTATATTCCGCTCCAACTGGCGGACGCTCCAGTTCTGCTGCGACGCCTCGGTGATGTAGTAGTCTCTTGCTTTCTCGTTGTCTACCCGCATGATGAGGCGCAGATGGGACCATGATAATTGGCTACACGCTGTGTAGCTTTTTTCAAAATCGGGGAACGATAGATAAAACTGCCTGAAATTCTTGAGGTTAGCTACTGAAAAGCCTTTGCCGAATTCCTTTGAAAGCTGCTTCGATAGGTCCAGGATCAGGCCTTTACCGTATTCAGCCCGCAATGCGCCATGTTGTTCTTCCTTTACAATCCTTTTCCCGATAAGCCAGTATGCTTCCACCATGGCGAAGTTGACCGATGCGTAGGCCTTCTGCCGGGCTTTGCGTATAATGTCGAAGATATCTTTGGTGATGGTGTTCATGCATCCCCTGCGATCTGCCGGATATTGTGGGCGATCACTTTTTCCAGCGTCCGCGCTTCGTCATTCAACCGCGTGAGTTCGTCATTCATGGCAAGCAGCTCCTCGATGAACTCCTCCTCCGTCTTTCCATCCTCCTCGATCACTACGCCGACATAACGACCCGGATTGAGCGAGTAATCCTGCTCTTTGACGTCTTCCGGCGTCGCCAGCTTGCAAAGGCCGGTTACGTCTTCGTATTCGGCCTTCGGGAAGCGCTCGTGCAGCCAGTGAATATGCTTGTAGCAGCTCTCGGCATTTTTCACCTCGGTATGCAGCGTTTCGAGCGCGGTCTTCAGGGCTTTGGTCTTTCTGTCGATTGCCGCACGCTTGCCATTGGATTTCGCCTCTTCGGCCTGCGCCTTTTCATGGCTCCGGATAATTTTGTCGAGCCGCTTCAGGCCTTCATGCAGCGCAACGAAAAAGGGATCAAAAGCCTCGCGCAATTGATGCTGGGCTTTGTTTTTCTTTTCAATAGCTGCCTCTTTACCGTATTTCCCCCAATACTGGGTATACCTGGTCTGCAATGTTTTCAGGCCGGACCACTGCTTTACCAGCTCGGCTACCGCTTGTTTGCCTTCCTTATCATCCAGCACTTCCAACAGTTGCTCGGAAACAGGCTCCACCTGAGCCTTGTTTTCAATCAGCCGCTCCATTCCCTGCTGAAAATAGCGGTCGATCAGCTGCACGAACTTTGGCCGGTTTCCTTTACGCAGATGGCTGATAACGGCAATGTTCTGGATCTGCTCTTCGGAAAATTCGCGGTGGGCGCGGTCGATCTGGGTGAAGATATTGCGGGCGTCGATAAACAGGATGTTTTTATCCTTTTTGCCTTTGTCGAAAAACCAGAGAGTAGCCGGTAACGTGACCGTATAGAACATATTGGACGGCAGCGTCAGCATGCCGTAGATAAGATTTTCCTCAATAAGCTTTTTTCTGATATCGGCCTCTGAGTGGCGCGCATCCGATGCGGAGTTGGCCATAACCAATGCCGCACGACCTTTTGGCTTTAATGAGGTAGCAAACAGGTTGATCCAGAGATAATTGGCATTGGGCACGGTTTCTTTTCCCTGCTCGCTTTTCTTCACCTTGCTCTTGTTGCGCGGGATACCGTAAGTGTTAAAGCGTTTGTCCTTCTCGACCGTGCTGAGGCTCACATCATCCACGTTGAACGGCGGATTAGCCAGGACATAATCAAATTTGCCGAAGCTGCCGTAGGGGTCTTCGTAGTAAGTATTCGCCTGCCGGATATCGCCGCGCAAACCGTTGACGGCGAGGTTCATCTTCGCCAGCTTTACCGTCTCAAGGGTCTTCTCCTGGCCGTAGACATAGATATCTCCTTTATTCCCGTTGGACAACTCATGACGATGCTGCTCTATGAAATGTGCGGATTGCACGAACATGCCGCCTGAGCCGCAAGCAGGATCGTACACCATACCGCGGTGGGGTTCGATAATCTCCACCATTAATCGCACGACCGAGCGCGGCGTAAAAAACTCGCCGCCGCCCTGACCCTCAGCCATAGCAAAGTTGCCGAGAAAATATTCATAGATCTGTCCGAACATATCACCCGTCGCATCTTCGGGGATATCGGCAAAGTTTTTAAGAAGTTGTTTTGGAATGGTTTTGTCGGTGCGGGTGAGTCTGAAGTATTCATCCTGAGGGAGAACACCCCGAAGTTCCGGTTTGTCTTTCTCTATCGCCTTCATGGCATCTTTAATTTCTTTGGCGATATCCCTTTCCTCGGGAAGTTTGAGCAGGTAGTCATAGCGTGCATTGTCCGGCAAATAGAATCCGCACTTTTCGATAGCGATGTCGGACAGGGATCTTTCCCGGCGTGTTCCTTTAAGCTTTAAATATTCAGCAAGAATAGCTTTTTCATGCTGTCGATATTTATTGTCGGCGAACTTAAGGAAGATCAGCCCCATAACTGGCGTGGAATATTCGCTGGATTTCAGATCAGAGTTGGCGCGGAGCGTGTCGGCGCTGCGCCAGAGGTCGTCTTCCAGTTGTTTCAGTTTTTCATGGGGCATGCTTCACTCGTGGCAAATTAATAAATGATTGACACAAAGGGCACATATCCCTTGATCTCTCTGTGACTCGAATGTATGCAAGATGCCCCTCACCAATGCAAGTGACTTAAGCCAGTCTATTATGCACAAAGCGGGGGTAAATTTTACAGTAGTTACAGAGGGAATCGGCCTGTAACAGCTTTAAAATCTAATTTTGCTGACACTGTCCGCAATTGTCCAGACAGCGTCTGGAATATCTGTAAGGAAGACCATAGACTCGAGGCCATACCATCTCATGTACCTTCTTCTCGCTTATAAGAAAGCCCCCTTGCAGCGGTGAAGGGCGCCTCCTCTTGACTCTCTTCCAAAAGTATTTACACTTGTAGGTAAGCAACGGCAGAGGGCCGTCCGGCTCTGCTGCGCCTTCCTCGTTAACGACACACGCCGCACAACGGGAGATACCGCTATCCATAAGCCCCTCTCGCCTCCCCATGCCCCTTTTGTACCGATGCCGCACAGGATCGTCGGCGGGCTGCTCGATGCCGCGGGCGTACACGAAGACGATCTGCTCTACGATCTCGGCTGCGGCGACGGCCGCGTGGTGATCAGGGCAGCGCAGGAGCGCGGCTGCCGCGCTGTCGGCATCGACAGTAACCCCGAGCGGATCAAGGAGTGCAATGAAAATGCACAAAAGGCAGGAGTGAGCAGCCGCGTGCGCTTCATTCGGGGAGACCTCTTCGAGGCGGAGATCGGCGAGGCGACGGTGGTGGTGCTCTACCTGCTCTCGCTGATCAATGTGAAGCTGCGGCCCCGGCTGTTCGAGACCCTGAGGCCCGGGACCAGGGTCATCTCGTACGAGTTCGATATGGGAGGCTGGCAGCCCGACCAGGAGCACGAGGTAGAAGGCTACCCCGTGTATGTCTGGTCGATTCCCGCCGGGGTGGCAGGGGCGTGGGAATGCTCGGTCGGCGTGGGCTGCATGCAGGAGCGCTCTACGCTGAAGCTCGAGCAGCAGTTCCAGCATGTATTCGGCGCGCTCCATTCGGGATCGACAGCAGCGCCGCTGACCGGCACTGTCGTCGAGGGGACGCTCCTTCAGCTCACGGCGCACGACCAGCGAGCGCTCCTCACCGGTCCGATCCGCTTCAGCGGCAGGGTTGAGGGCGACGCGATCCGGGGCGCCATGGCTCCCGAGCGGGCGCTGAACAAGGCGGTCCCGTGGTCGGCGAAGCGCCTGCGCTGACCCTTCTCATGCCGGAACGAACGGGCACCGGTTACGCTGCGGGGATGTTCGCTACGTCCGTGACGATCCAGGTCCTGCCGCGCAGCTCCTCCCGCTCCCGTATACGCACTGCAGCCCCGGTGAAGGTCTTCTCGTCCGCGACTCCCCTCGTCCGTGCATCGGCGAGGGTGATGGACTTCACCTCGATAGTGTACGTCGGGGACCCGCCGAAGACGCGATCGCTCACCGGGATGCGCTGGATATTTCCCAGCTCGAGAGCGACCACATCATAGCCGAGCTGATCGTAGTAGCTGATGATCGTCTCCCGCGCCTCGCGCGCCGTGGGGCTCACCGTGCTCCGGAGATGGCCGAGAGGGCGATCGCAGCGGCAAGGAGCGCTGCAGCCAGGGCGAGCGGTCCGGCACGCGCCGTTCTTATGGCGGTCATCTTCCTCATACTAAAAGTATAGTGGAAGGGTACATAGCACGCTACCGCTGCCGGTGAGCGCTCCAGGAGCCTTGAAAGTGAAAAGCCCCGTTGCGTAATATACGAAAAAGCACGTTGCAAAGGAGCCGGTCATGTCGGAGTTGATCAACAGGATACGCTATGTTCATTATATGGCCCGTATGCTCGAAGGCCAGCAGGACGATCCGCTCTGCGGAAAATGCAAGGCCCTGGTGAACACGGTCATACGGGTAGAAGAGGGTCTTGCGGAGCTCGAGAGCAGCCGCGCCGGGGAGATCAAGGCTCTGCCCGGGGACCTGCGCCACCTCCTCGCCGAGGCGCGGAGCAGGATAGCGGTAATGAAACGCCCTGAAAACGCAGTGGGCCAGAAGAAGGCGGGCAACTGCGCCATGCCCGAAGGCGTCTGCTTCATAAAGATATCGAAGGCAGTAGTCGATAAGATATAAAAGCACCAAATCTATCGGCGATCAAGGAATACGAATGCCCGCTCATACACTGCCGTCCGGTCCCGATGACCAGGAGCTCGAGAGGCTCCTCAAACGGTCGGGAGCTAAAATCAGCCTCGCCGCAATCTACGGACTCTTCTACGGCTGTCTCGCCGCACCCCGCCCGGTGGCGCCCTCGATGTACCTGCCGGTCATCTTCGGTAAGGAGCCGGTTCCCTCTGAACCGTCCGGCGCAGGAGGAGCTCCCGGGTCGAAGAGCCCGGGGAACAGCGGCGCCACGGTAATGGAAGGGCTCAGCAGCCTCTGGAACCGCCTTGCGCGGTGGAAGCCCTCGTCCGCGCCGATCATCCTCCCTGAATCGCACTATTCCGACGATACGGCAGGGCTGCTCCAGCGGGCGGCGGATGCAGCGGCGCTCATCGAGTACTTCATGGAAGGGATCGCCCTCGGCGGCACGCGGGATGAGGACCTCTCGGAGGTCCCGCTCGAGGCCCTCGACATACTCGGCCGGGTGAGGACGCACCTGGAGGAATACCGCGATGCCCTCAAGCGCGGCAATGAAGAGCTGGGGATGTCGCCGCAAGAGACCCGGGGGCTCCTCGAACAGGTCGAGGCAGCCATCGCCGACTCTATCGCGTGCGTCTCCCTGGGACTGCTCGAAGCGCGGCGGCAGGGGATGCAGACTTTTACCGCGCTCGCGCGGGCCTGTCGGAGGGGAGGCCACGCCGACTTCTGCGACTGCGGCAGCGGCAGGAAGTACAACCGCTGCTGCGGCCTGACACATTAGTCCCCGTCCCTTCTGTCTGTGCTAGAATTGAGCTATGTCCGGTAACCGATCACGCCTCGTCTATTCCACCGAAAAGCCCGTGCCCCGCAAGGCCCGCGCCGCTGAGCCCGCGGCAAAGCCGCCGCACGAAGCGCTGCCACCGTCTCACCAGAAGATCACGGTCCGTCTCGAGCGCAAGGGCCGCGGCGGCAAGGCGGTGAGCATTATCGAAGGGCTCAGTCTCTCTTCGAGAGACCGCGAGGCCTTCCTGAAGCAGCTCAAGGCAAAGCTCGGCGCCGGCGGCACTCTCAAAGAGGAGGCGATCGAGATCCAGGGAGACCACCGCGACGCCCTCATAGCCCACCTCGACGCCCTGGGCTACCGGCCGAAACGCTCCGGCGGCTGAGGAGCTCCTCATCTCTCTCCTCTTTCACTGCTTTGCAATGCGCGGGGGCCTTTTTCGCAGAATTGCAAACACATTTAAAATATTATCCTTTATTTCCAGTCTGTTCTGTTCTGGCACGGCTTATGCATTTCTATAAGCAAGAACGGCGGAAGGAGGAAGGGACCATGAAGACAAGGACAGCAAAAAGAGGAATTTATATCGGAGCGGCAGCAGGGCTGCTCGCATTTGCGCTCGGCGGGCTTCTGCACGGCGCCTTCATAGGCGGTGTTTTAGGATTGAATATCGCGGGGAGCCTCTTCGGACTCCCGCTCACCTCAGCCATCATGCCCCGCCTCATCGTCGGCGCCATGATGGTGCTCGGCATCGTGATTTCAGGCGTCCTTCTGGTGACCGGCGGGTCGCTGCTGGGATGCGTAGCCGGTGCGGCCCTCGAGAGCCTGCTCCACCGGGGGCCCGCGGAAACGGCAACGCAGGCGAAGTAACCATCCAGGGTATGATGAACGGATAAGCACTAATCCATTACACTATATATCGATACGGTAAAGGAGGAATACCATGAAAGCAAGAAAAGAGATAGTGAGAAGGGGAACCAAGATCGGCGCAGCCATCGGCGGCATCATCTTCGTGATCTTCGGGCTGCTTCCGGGCGTATACTTCGGCAGCTACGGCTCGCTGATGGTCATCAAGCACCTGACCGGCAGCGTCGAGCCCTCGGCCATCGTGAGGATCGTGACCGCGGTAGGCATCCTGCTCGGCGTCTTCTGCATCGGAGCGGTCAGTGTGGTGGTCGGCTCTATTCTGGGTACGGTGAGCGGCTATCTCTACGAGGCGGTCGCAGGGCCCAAAGAGGCGAAAGAGGGCGCCGAGGCAAAGGCCAAGGCCCACTGATTCGCTGTTACCATAACTCCCGCTGAAAGGGCCGCTTCTTCCGGAAGCGGCCTTTTTAGCGAGGCTTGCCTTTAGAGGATTCCCCGCCGTTCCAGGCCCTCGTAGCTGCTGCGCCGGACACGGAGCGGCGAGCACCCGATGACCGCCCATCCGTCAGTGCGGTAGAACATCTTGATCTGCGCCTGCCATATAAGCTCATCCAGTCGCTGCTTGTCCACGAGACCGGAAGTATCGTCATGATAGACCACCCGTATCTTCCGGGCGCCTTTTACACTATGCAGCGGGCAGGAGCGGTACTTTCCGGTGAGGCAGTAGTCTAGGCGCTCCACAATGCTCGGCACATGTGCCTCGTGCGCAGCGCAGATTCCGTATGGTTCATAGCAGAACAGCGGACAGCCCTTGTCCTCGATTCTTTGCATTGCCTTCCCCTTCATCTCTGCCCCCTCTGCGACACGTTGATATATCTGTTTTCGAAGGAAAAAGCAAAAACTTTACCTCGGCGGAGACGCTACAGCCTCCGGTAGGTCATGGTGTGGTTGCTGTGGAGCTCCCTGAGCACCAGGACAACGCCGTCCTCGAGCACGCCCCGCTCGGGCGCTGCCATGATAGTGTCGAAGAGCATGCTGCTCTCGATAACCTTGACGCCGAGGATAGGTTTATCGACCGCCACCTCTGCCTGCTCGAAGACCACGACCGGGGTGATGGGGGTATCGAGGCCGATCCTCTCCCGCAGCGTGCTCTTGAGCCAGAAGGTATCTTTCAACGTTTTCTTGATCGATTCGGAACGGGGCTTCCTGTTGATGCAGAGATGGGCGCCGTCGTACGTGGCGGTCCCCCGTTCGGAGGAGACATTGATGAGGAACAGGCCCTGGCTCCTGCTGAAGACGATATGGCTGACCTCGCTGTCGTTGTAGAGGACCGTGCTGAAGAGCAGATAGTCGCCGGGCAGCCTGCTCAACTGGTGGGAGGCCGTCTCCCTCGGCTCCCTGCTCTTCCCGAAGACATCGAGAACTTTTTTAACCAGTCCCATCCGGTCTCCTCTCCTCTTTTCTCCTCTCTTATTATCGGGATGACGGGAGCGCACCTTTATTCTACCGTATGCAGGGGAAAACTGTAGTACTCTATACACTCCGGTCGGTTTTGTCAAATACCGAGGCCCTCGAAAGCACCGGCATCAAAAAGCGGTTCCCGTGATTGCGGTCACAGCGGCCACCGGCCTGCCGGGAGTATCATGGAGCCAATTCGGAAGAAAAGAGGGGGAATTCATGGAGACAATGAAGACTCACCGGGGAATGCTGTATGCAGTGCTGTCGATAAGCATGCTTTTTACGGGGCTCCTCTGCCTGGTGCAGCCTGTCGGGACCGCTCCCCTCGACGGGCTCCTGTTTTCGGGCTATCCGCTCTGCCTGAGCGGCCAGATCAATCTCATGTGGAGCGTAGTGGCCCGCTCGGTCGGCACGGTCGAGCCGCTCGGCACGCTCGTAAAGAGCGTGAAGTTCTGGAACATGCCCTCCCCGCCGCAGCCGGGCAGGTATAACACCTACGATGCGCGGCTCCTGGAGTCCGCTGCAGGGTAGACGACATCCGCGAGGGCTGCTGCCGCGCTATCCGGCATCAGCCCTCTCTTTTACCCCCCTGCCGGGGCGTTCACCCGGCGGATAACCCATTCCTCGAAAATCCCAGTAGTCTAACGCATGCCTTATCCTTTATAATTATTGGTCTTGAGAATCGCGTCTAAAAAATACGGCAGGGGTAAACGTCTATGGACAATGTGCTGAAGAAGGTCGAGACCCTGGCATTGCAGCATGACCGGCTCGACCCTAAAATGGTCAAGGAGAAGAACATCAAGCTGGGCCTGAGAAACGAAGACGGCACCGGCGTGTTCGTGGGGATAACCAGCAAAGGGCAGGTGATCGGCTATGAAAAGATCATCAGCGCCGACGGCACCGAACGGGTCAACCCCATCCCGGGCAAGCTGTACTATTGCGGCTACGATGTCGAGGATCTGGTAGCAGGCAAAGAGGCGGAGGGGCGGCTGGGCTTCGAAGAGACCGTTTACCTTCTCCTGACCGGCGAGCTTCCTGCAGAGGGCGACCTGAAGAGCTTCTCGCGGGAGCTCGGAAAACGCCGGGCGCTGCCGAAAGAGGTAAAGGACATGATCCTCAGCCGGCCGCAGCACGAAGACCAGATGGGCTCGCTCCACACTATCGTGTCGGCAATGCACCTCTTCGATAGAAATCCGAACTCGACGGATATAAAAGACGTCACCCGTCAGTGCATCGACCTGATCGCGAAGTTTCCGACCATCATCGCGTACAACTACCAGAGAAACCTGATGAAGAAGAAGGATATGAAACGGCTGATCGAGCCCGACCCGGATCTCGGCATCGCCGAGAACTTCCTCTATATGCTCTCCGGCAAGACGCCCGACCGGGTCACCGCAGAGCTCTTCGACACGATGCTGATCTTCCATGCCGAGCACGGCGGCGGCAACAACTCGACCTTCTCGACCCGCTGCGTCTCTTCTTCAGGCGCGAACACCTACATGGCGATCTGCGCGGGCATCGGCTCGCTCTCGGGCCACCTCCACGGCGGCGCCAACGAAGCGGTCGTCAAGATGATGAGCGAGATCAAGAAGCAGGTCAAGGACTGCGAAAAAGAGGGCGAGGTCTGCTCCTGTCTCGAAGCGATCCTCGACAAGAGGGCAGGAGACGGCTCCGGAAAGATTTTCGGCCTGGGCCATGCGGTCTACACTGTTTCGGACCCCCGGGCCGTGTACCTCGAGAAGAAGGCCGAAGAGCTCGCGAAGATGGCCGGAAGAGAGCGGGAGTTCGCGCTCTACAAAAAGATCGCCCATCTGGCGCCGAAGCTCGTGAAGGAGAGGAAAGGCAAGGTGGTCTGCACCAACGTCGACTTCTATTCCGGCTTCGTCTACCAGTGCATGGGCATCCCCAAGGCGCTCTTCACCCCGATCTTCGCCATGGCGCGAGTCGCCGGCTGGTCGGCGCACCGCATCGAAGAGATCATTCAGGGGAGGATTATCAGACCGTCGTATGTGTCGTCCCTGAAAAACAGACCCAAGTACGTGCCGATGGCGAGGCGATAGGGTTTCTCGGTGCTCAACAAAAGGGGGCCGCGATCGAGACGCGGCCCCCTTTTGTGCTCTCCATTCCCTGCTCCTGGGGCAGCAGCAGGCTACAGCCCGATGACATCGCGGATCGAGAGCATGCCCAGGACATTGCCGTTCTCCATGACCGGCATGTGCCTGATGTTGTTCCGGACCATCAGGCCCATCACGTCTCCCACATTGTCCTCGCGGCCTGCGGAGATCAGGGTGGCGGTCATGACGTCCCTCAGCGGGATATCCTTGAACTTCTTTCCGTCCTTCGAAATGTAGGACCTGACCACATCCCGCTCCGTGAAGATCCCGACGGTTTTGCCGCTCTCGGTCACCAGGACCCCGCTGATCTTCTCTTCGTGCATCAGCCGGATCGCATCCTCCACGGACTTGCCGCCGTCGATCGTGATGATCCTCTTGTTCTTCTTCGTCTCCAAAAGGCTCCCTACTTTCATGACGCGCTTCCTCCCTTTTCGTCTGCCGGAACGGTATCCCTCGTTACGGTTCCGGGCTTGAGGATTCCCTCCTCGGGAGAGAGGTCCCCTCTCTCCGCCGCTGCAGCTCTCCCACTGCCCACGGGCCGAAAAAGCATCCTGCTTTCTCCCTTACTATCATGAAAATTACCACAGAACAAGAGGCAGATCAAATTAATTAATCAAATCTTTCCATAGGTGGCGTTTATATACACTGTCTCCCGCCGTCCGCCGCTCCTTATGGTACAGTATAGATATACGAACAGTCCGGGTGCTGCGGCCGGTTAGGCTGGTTATCGGTAAGGAGGTCGGCGATAAGGAACCCTTACGGCATGAGCAAGAGCGAGATCGAGGAGTTTATCGGCGCGGTGGATTCGGTCCTTTCGTGCAGAGGAAAGGCGTGCCTGCTGGATGCGGTCAGGGAGTATGCGGAAAAGAACGGCTATCCCTCGGATGAAAGGGGAAGCTATCAGCTCAAGGAAATATACGAAAACCACAAAGCCCTGCATCGGCAGTAGCACGGTGACTACTGCCTCAAGGCAGCAAGGGTGCACTCCAGCCGCATGCATTCCGCACGGATACGCTCTGTCTGCTTCCACGGTCCCGCCAGCCTGTCCAGGCGCTCTCGCAGCCCTTCTGCAAACTCCAGGATCGTCGCCATCCCTGCGGCCAGCTCTTCCGCCACCATCTCGAGCTTCTGTTTGGTGGTATAGCTCCCCTCTCCGGGTGACGCTCTCTCTCTGCCGCGCACCGCCTTTCCGGCAGCGTAGTGCTGCCAGCATTCCGCTGCCTTATGAAGCGCTGCCAAGGCGTGCCGCGCCTTATCGAGGACCGCGGCGAGGTCCTTCTCCCTGCTCGCAACCACTTTGAGGGTCATGGACACGTCTTCCACCTCATCGAAGGCGACCGAGAGGATCTTCGCCAGCACGTCGCTCTCGATGCCGTAGAGACTCTTTGCTGCATAGAACGGGACATGCCAGCTTACAGCCTTGTCGTTTATAATGCTCGAAAAGCTCCGCGCCACATCGCAGACCAGGGCGAGCGGGGGGACCTCGGACTCCCGGATGTTTACATGATAGGAGCGCTGGCATGCCACGATGTGCTCGGGAAAGCGCCAGTACCGGAGCGCCGCTTCTCCTATCTCCCGGTGGTCGATGCCGAACTCCTTCCGCTCCCAGGCGATGAGGTCTTCGAGGGGGCAGGGTTTGATGCCCCGGATGCCGCTCCTTCCCTTGATGAAGAGGTCGATGAATACCAGGAACCCTATCTCGAGCGTCAATGCCGAGATAAAGGCCTCGTCGGGATTGCAGGTGTGGAGCCGGGCTGCGAGCGACTTCGCGATGACCGCCCGGTAGAGCGCCCCCCGCCAGAACTCCTCGTAATCGACGGGCCCGGCCTTGGCCAGGGGGAAGGTCTCCCGCAGCGAGAGCGAGAGCGCCATGATCCTGAGCTGGTTGACCCCGATCCGCTGGATCGCCTGGGCTATCGTGCTCACCTGCACGCCGTTCCTCATGAAGGCCGAGTTCGCGAGCTGAACCACGCGCACTGCCAGCGAGGGGTCTTCCTCTATCAGGACGGACAGCTCCCCTACCGAGCAGGCCTCGCTCGTCGCGAGCTCCATAAGCCGGACGACGACCGGGGAGAGCGCGGGCAGTGCGTAGCCGTTCCGTATCTTCAGAAGGAGTTCTTCTTTTGGCAGTTGCAACACAGCAAAGACGTTATCGGCGGGCGCCCGGAAAGCTTGAGCCCGTCTCAAGCCGGAGCAGGGAATCTCCGATAGATGAGGGGAGGAGCGGTATATGGTAAAGATATACCATATAGACGATGAGGCCGAACGTTATATCCCCATAACGCTCGACGAGCTCGTGCCGGGCACGCAGATTTCCTTCGAGATATTCTGCCATGACGGCACCATGATCAAGTCCCTCCTCGACAAGGGCGCGACCTACAGCCTCTTTGCCCAAAAGATGATCGAAAAGCAGGCGGTGGGCCGGTTCTTTATCCGGCAGGGCAGCGCCCTCAACCTGAACGAGTACATGCACAACGCCGCCAAGCTGAAACGGATGCTCCTCGATCCGCACTTCTTCGAGTCGCGGTATCGCGAGTTCAGGGATAAGTGGTTCGTTGTGGACAAGCAGGTGCTCAACTCCGGGATACCCTTCGATATCCGGCTCGGCGGCCTGCGCTTCCCGGTATTCGGCGAGATACCGTTCAGTGTCGACAACAATGCCACCTACCGCCACCTGCTCGACCTGAACTCGGATATCGCCGTCCGCAAACAGGACGTGGACGCCTACTACACTTACCTGGACACCATCCTGGATGCGGAATGGATCGAGGACCCGCTGCTGAAGCTCAGGGCGCGGCGTGAAAAGCTCAACGTATGGTGCTACCGGGTGCTCGAGGAGGCCTCCGGTGACGGCATCAGGCAGGATACACTGCTGAAGCTCTATAAACATATCAGCATCGTTCTGAAGCTGCTGATCAATGACTTCAGCTATGCGGGCAATTTCCTCTTCTTCGACGTGTCCGACGTCTTCCTCCCTCTTCATTCGGTGAATGTCTGCCTCCTCTCGATGATCGTCGGGCATATGATGAACAGGGAGGAGAGCGCCCTCTTCAACCTGGGGATAGCGGCGGTGCTCCATGATGTGGGCCGCGTGGCGATCAACGATGAGGGAGGCGAGGATGCCCCGAGCGGAGCAGCACGGGAGCTCTTCAAATCCCACGTCGTCAAAGGCCACGAGATCCTCGCGCCGTGCAGCGACGTGCCCAGGGCGGCGAAAGTCGTTGCGCTCACCCACCATGAGCACGTGGACGGCAGCGGCTATGTCTATGGGCTCACGGGGGAGAGGATACACCCGTTCTCGAAGATCGTGGGTGTAGTCGACACCTTCGAAAACCGCCTTGTAACCGACTTCAGGCATGCCTCCCTGAAGCGCGCGGAAATCATAGAAATGATGGCGAGGAACGGAGGGAGATTCGACCCCGATGTCCTCGCTGCCTTCATCCGCTTCATGGCCGGGGTTGCGCTGCTGTAACGCCCCGCCGCAGCCCTCCCTGCGCCCACGCTCTCCTGCTCGTGATTGCAAATGAGCCCGTTTGCTGCTACTCTTTAAAGAGAAAGATCGTACGGCCTTCGCGCTCACGCTAACCCTTAATCAATCACCATGCATTCAATGGCAGCTCGCGTGTTCCCGTTTCGCATGTCGCACTTCGGAAGTGGCCCGATGCATACCGCATCGGCGTACGATTACCGCCGTGGGTGGGCTCGAAAAAGGGGGATTATGATGAAGAGAAGCATCCTCGTCGTTTTGTTTGCAGTATGTTTGGTAGCCTCTTCAACAGCGTTTGCCACCGGCCAGAGCGGAATGGCGGACCAGTCGGGTAGCGCAGGCGCTACGAGAGGCGCAGAAGACCAATCGGCAGGCGCCGATGCCACGAGAGGCGCGCAGGCCGGCAAGGCCGGCAAGGTCGTCAAGGCGGACGACCTGGCGGGCAAGAAGGTCCAGGACAGAAACCGCGCCGAAATCGGAGAGATCAAGAGCGTCGCCATCGACACCTCGACCGGCACCGCCTATGCGCTGATCTCGATGAACGACAAGCTGCACCCTGTTCCGGTAAGCGCCCTGACAAGAGTGCAGGACAACTACTCGTTGAACATCGACAAAAACAGGCTCGCGCAAGCGCCGACGGTCACTGAAGACAACATGCAGCAGCAGCTCGCCCAGAGCAGCTTCAGCATGCAGGTGCATCAGTTCTTCGGCATCGCTCCCCCCACGGGCGGCGGCAGCCAGAGACAGCAGCGATAGCTGTCGGCGTGCAGACCGGGAGCAGCGAGCGGCATTGAGGAGCGGGCAGAGTCTGCTCTGCTCGAACTTAAGAACAACGCGAGAGCCCACCCACCGGTAATCACTGTCTTCTAGTAACAGGCGCAGGAGGGGGCAGGCCGCGCCCCCATACGAGAATACGCTACACCTCTTTCGGCTGGTCGAGATGGGCCTCCCGGATCACGCGGAATCTTCCGGTAGCGAGGTCCACGTCGTAGATATTGAAGTTCGTCCGCATGTCGATCCCTTCGTGGTGCACCGCGAAGTTGATCGCCACCGAGCCCTCGGCAAAGCTCCGGACTCTATGAAAGACCGCGCGGGGCCAGCAGAGCATCGCCGCGCCCTCGTAAGCGACCGTGCCGCCTTTCCTGATGAATTCCGGGCCGACCTCGAAGCTCTCGATCTTCCCGTGCCTCTTGGTAAAGAGCTCGACATGCCGCACTCCGTGGGTCACGAGCAGATTGTCTTCCTGGTGGGTATGCATGTACCAGGGCCGCTCCACCTCGCCGACCGCTCCCGGCGACGTCGCATTGCTCACATGGACCACGCGGTCGATCGCATCGATGCTCCTGAACGCCCTGGTGGGCACATTGTCGAAGAAGACGCCCGGCGTGCGCCGGAAGACGTTGAGCGGAATGATTTTATAGAGCCCGGGGACCTCTTCGATAATCCTGGCATCGTTCAGCACAGCGATAACCTCCGGCAGAATAGGATCTCAATTGCATTATATCACCTGTGCGTCCGTCCCCGCAGAGATGAGCGTACTCTGGAAACGCGCTATAGTTAAAATGTGTCTGTGAAATACGGACCGGATCAAAAACAAGGGAGTCTTCCATGGTAAAGAACATGACAGCAGGGGAGCTCTTCTCCTCGAACCAGGGCGCCGTCAGGCTCGTCGGCGCGGAAATAGCGAAGAGCTATCGCGGCGATCTGTACGCGATGAACGATACGGCAGTGATCGAGATATGCAGTGCGGAGGGATGTATTCTCGAGAGCCACCCGGTCGTCAGGGGATCAAAGCTCTTCATCGATCACGACCTCAGCGTCGATAAAGGACAGAGGCTGGCGCAGTGGTACCCCTTCATCCCCGTCTTTTCCGAAGCCCGGGGGAGGGTCGCCTACGGCGATATCATCGACGGCGAGACGGTCGTGGTGGACAGGGATAAACTCCCCGAGGTCGAGCACCGGATGGTAATCTCGGTCCGGAATGCCCGGCCACGGATAGAAATAAGAGATGCCCGTGGAGAGACCGTAACGCTCGCGGAGAGCCGCCCCGCACGATACCCCCTCCCCGTCGGCGCCTTTCTCATCGCCGAAAACGGAGAGCACGTCCGGCCCGGCGACCTGCTGGCGCTCCTCCCGCGTTCCGCGGGATAATTGCCGGGGGGCTTTACGAAGGGGCGGATGCTTCGCCCATGGATAGTCTCGCCGCATCACTCTCCATTCTCTCCTCGATCATCACTCCGGCGGTGCTGCTATCGGCCTGCGCGCTCCTGCGGTACCGCTTATCCGGGCGCCTGTTGAAAAGAGTTTTTCGACGTGTTTTCACTCACCGCTGAGTACTTTCACGCACTGTTCTCCGCTCTTCAAGTCATCCTTCCACAAAATATTCAAGCAAGCGATCATTTTCACGATAATTCGTATACAGCACATTTTCCCCTCGGTATTACAAGAGCTTGTATTCTGGCAACGCTTTTTGGAGAGCTCTCTGCCCCTCGGACGGCTGCCGCAGCGCACACAATCGGGTGCAGCCGGCTGTTGGTATGATTATTGATTTATATAGGTATATATGGTGCAATAAGGAACAACTTTCCGTATAATAAAAAGGCCTTTCAAACCCTTTCAGAAGAAAGGAGTGTGTAATGAGAAGACAATCTCGGAGACTCGGAACCGCTCTGCTCGGTATTTTTCCGTCGGCGCTCTTCGTCCTCCTGCTTCTCAACGTACCGCTCTCGACCTCGGCAAAGGTGACCGGCCCCTGCTCCAACTGCCACACCATGCACAACAGTCAGGGCGGAAGCCCGATGGCCACCTACGGCGCTGACGGCAAGCCGTGGAAGGCGACGAATCCCGCCACTGCATTCCCCGCCTTGACACGAGGAACCTGCCTGGGGTGTCACGGCATAGGCACGTCCATGATCGTCACCATCGGCGGCAGCGAGATTCCCCAGGTGTACCACACCGACGCCTCCGGAGACCTCGCCGGCGGCAACTTCGCTTACCTGCTCGGGACCAAGGGAGGCGGCGCTTCCGACACCAAAGGGCACAACGTCGTCGACCTCGGAAGCGCCTACAAGGAAGATCTGCTCACGACGCCTCCCGGAATGTACCATGATCACGGCGTCAGGAATACCAATCTCACCTGCAGCGGCGACAATGGCTGCCATGGATGGCGCGGGAGCTGGTCCAGCATCAGCAGTATCAAAGGCGCCCACCATGCAAACGTGAACGGCAAGCTCGACGTTGCCGACCAGGTACACAACAGCTACCGCTTTCTGATGAATGTCAAAGGCTTCGAAAACAACGGCACGTACAAATGGCAGAACAAGGACGCAACCAACCATAACGAATACTTCGGCGCCTCGACCCCTCTGAACCCTGCAAACGGCTGCGGCATGTGCCACGGCAGCTACTGGAACGGATACGTATCCATCACCTACACCCGTCCGCAGAATTTCACCATCAGCGGCTTCTGCGCCACCTGCCACGGAAATTTCCACACGCTCGATCAGATCGGCGGGGACAACGTCTCGCCGTTTACGCGCCATCCGACCGATGTGCTCATGTCGGCTGCCGACGAGTATGCCGCCTACAACACGTATAACGTGCAGACGCCGGTAGCGCGGGCAACAGTCCCCGCTGCCATAAGCAGCACCGTCCCTGCGGGGGAGAGGGTCGTCATGTGCCTCTCCTGCCATGCAGCCCATGCTACCGATTATCCGGATATGCTCAGATGGAACTGGAGTACAATGGTAAGCACCAGGAGCGGCGGCTGCTATAACTGCCACACGGAGAAGTGAGGTCCCGGTGTCCCGCCGCCGGGCACTGATAAAGAACGATCTCCGCGTGCCGATAACGAATGAGCGGGTGTTTCGCGCCGGCTCATAACGAAGGGCTGCTGGAACGAGATGGGGCTTCTCAGGAATACTATCGTCCATTATACCGTCATCACTTTTGTCGTGATGCTTTTCTCGTCCGTCAGCCTCGGCGTCGTCCTCTCACGCCAGGTTACCGATTACCTCATACAGACCCATATCGACATTTTTCCCCATGTAATCAGATCATTAGCCGATGAGCATCCGGAGGTAATTTCCTTCCTGAATGCTCCTCCGGGCTCAGCGGTTCCCGAGAGCGTCAAAATCTTTTTCGATGAGATCCTCTCTTTCGGAGCAGTATTCAGGATAAAGGTCTGGGGGAAGGACGGCACGATTCTGTGGTCCGATAAGGCGGAGGTCATCGGCAAGAACTTCAAGGACAACCCCCACTTCATAGAGGCAATGCAGGGTAAAACCAACTATTCCAAGGCAATGCCCGAAAAAGCGGAGAACGTGACGGAGAGGGGACACGGTATGGTGCTCGAAATCTACACTCCCCTGAAAGGCGCAGGATCATTCGAGGGCGTCGTGGAGCTTTATGAATCGGACAGCAGGCTCTACGAACAGATCAGCACGAACATCCGCTTTGTATGGCTTACCGTTTCGGGCGCTGTAACCTCTCTCTACGTGCTCCTCTTTCTGGTCTTTTACCGCTCCCATGCCGCCCAGCAGAAGATCGCCAGGCAGCTCATGCAGACGCAGGACGTCACGATCCTCGCTCTCGCTTACCAGGCCGAGCTCCGCGACATGGAAACCGGCAACCACATCGAGCGGACATCCCACTATGTCGAAATACTCGCGAGGGAATTGAGGAAAGACTCCCCTTACCGCGCCCCCCTGAGCGAAGAGTACATAAAAGACCTTGTCAGGTCAGCACCCCTCCACGATATCGGCAAGGTCGGAGTGCCCGACGCCGTACTCTGCAAGCCCGGCAGGCTCGATCCCGGGGAGTTCGAAACGGTCAAGCGGCACTGCGCATACGGCGTCATGATCCTCGAAAAGGCCGAACAGCGGCTTACCTTCCAATCGTTCCTCAAAGTCGCTCTTCAGCTCGTCATGCACCATCATGAGAAATGGAACGGACAGGGCTATCCGCACGGCCTCAAGGGAGACGAAATACCGCTTGCAGCCCGCATCATGACCCTCTCGGACGTTTATGACGCCCTGAGGTCGAAGCGGTGCTACAAGGAGGCCCTCTCGCATGAGCAGGCCGTCGAGATTATCCGCAAAGAGAGGGGGGCGCACTTCGATCCCGTTATCGTCGATGCCTTTCTCAAAAGAGAGCGTGACTTCCTCGCCGTTTCCGAGCAGTTCGCCGATACGCCTGAGCACCGGCCTGACCCCCTCATCAAAGACGCCGCGTGCAACTGCCCGGAAGACGCCCAAACAACAGGTGCTGGTTTGGTTACCGGCAAGATCTGACCCCGCCGGTACTGATCCTCCTTGTCACAACCAGATATCCAGCTTTTCCTTTATGAACTGCAGTGTATCGCGAAGAAAGGTTTTGGTCCTGCTGATGAGGCTCTGCTTATTCTCCTCGATGGATCGGGCCCTGCCTTCCAGTTGGGCCTGGAGCCGTTCGGCCCTCGCACCGGGGTCCGGGTGGCTCGAGAGGAAGGAGTGACCGCTGCCCAGGCCCGCAAGTTTCTTCAACGCCGACACCGCGTCCCCGGGCCTGTACTTTTCGCGCCGGAGAAAGGCCAGCCCGTAGTCATCCGCCTCTTTCTCTTCGAGCTGGGAGAACTGGGCGTTCATCAGGTCTTCGGCGAGCCCGCCGAGCACCGACTGCGCGATATCGCCCGCAGCATTGTTCTGGGATGCGATACCCTTGCGCACTGCGCTCGCGGCATAGGCGAGCTGCACCTTTTTCCGGATATGCTTCTTCATCACATGCCCCATCTCGTGGCCGATAACGAAGCGCACTTCTCCGTCATTCAGCATATCCATGAGACCGCTATGGATGCGGATCGTCCCGTCCGCCATCGCAAACGCGTTCGCCTCGGGGGATATATAGACAGCATAATTGAATTTCTGGTCACCGTCCTGGTAGTGCCGCCCCACCAGCCGCCGGAGCCGCTTCGCATACTCGCTGTCGGCCGGGGCGAGCCTCTGCTTTGCATCCGCATACCGCGCCGACGCTGCCGCGATCTCCACCACCTCCTTGTCGGAAAGCGTCACCGCCCTCACCGCATCGATCCCCGCGTCGGTAGCGACAGTGATATCCGTATTTTCGCAGCCGGCAAAAAGGATAAGACAAAGCAGCAACAGCGGGGTCAGGTCTTGAATCTTGAATTCGGCGATCATCTCTTTAAGACTTTGCTCACGGTCGAGTAATGCACGCTCAGATAATCAGCAATCTCTTTCTGGCTGTAACCGAATCTTTCTACTGCCTCAGCGATCTTTCTATTGCGCGCATCCTTGTTTCTTGCTGTCCGCTCTTTGAATAGTTGATCGAGATCGGGCCTATTGGGGTACCTCTGTTTTTTGGGAATCTCACATACATCGCGGTGTCCTTTCAGGCGGTCGCCGAGCCCCTTGGAGAATTCCTCGTCGCCGAGCAGCACTTGCCCGGTGAGCTGTTTCCAAACTGTCTCGTTTCCGATCCCTTCACTGACAAAGTCTCCATACTTCCGCCCGGCAGTTCTCCTGGTCTTGGCAAACTGGCCGAGTATCCATTCCGTCGTGAGCGCCGCATGGGGCTGTTCCATTCCTGCAGTTGCCCGGTAGCTGCTCCACGGCCACCGCTCCGGGCTCTTCACCGCTCCGGCCCGCACCGGATTCAATACCACATAGCGGCTCACTTCAAGAAGGTGGCTCTCTTTCTGAATGATTACCGCTTTATACCTGCCCTGAAATATATGGCCGCACCGATCGCGGCGTTTGTTGAAGGCTTGAGTATAAACTCCATTCAGCTGCCGCATTCCCTTTGAGAGGTTTCCTTCGGGGGTCTCGATGACGAGGTGATAGTGGTTGTCCATGAGGCAATAGGCATGGCAGAGCCAGTGAAAGCGTTCGTTTACTTTCTGGAGAAGGTTGAGGAAGAGGTGGCGGTCCTCTTTATCGAGGAAAACCGGCTTGCGTTCGTTGCCGCGGGTGGTGACGTGATACACTGCGCCCTCATATTCGATTCTCAAGGGTCTCGCCATGGGATTTTATACCATAAGGATTGGCGTGAATTCAAGATTCAAGACCTGACCCCATTCGTCGCTCTCATTTACTCCTACTACCGCATCGAGCCTGAGCAGCGCAATCGTTGTTGCGGGGTCATCGAGATCGACCTGTCCTCCCCGTAACTGATCAATGAGGTCCTGCGGGAGCGCGTCTGCATCGACCTTCAGGCCAATCCCTAATGCAGCATTCGGGGTCAATCCGCCACCCACACCGCCGAGATCGCGCCCTGCAATTGCCTGGTGCAGCCTCAGAGTCCCTCCCCAGAAGTCCTCATCTCCGAACGTATTGAATCGGAAGGTCTCTCTGCCTTCATCGATAAGGTCCTGGGCTCGACTCTGATTAGCCCTGTCGACAGCAGTGAGCCGTACCGTATCCGACGAACTGTTCTCTTCATCAGCAGCTATGCTTCCTGCAAAGAGTGGTAACAGCACCGCAATGATGACTATAAAGAAAAGAGTTACTGCGGAGGGGATCTTTTTCCCACTTTTCTTGCCCGCCACCCTGCAGCTGATGCCCTGCTGCTGCTTCCCATTCCCCGCTTCATCCAGATCGACTCGGATCCTCGTCATAATCAGCCTCCTTATGGTATAAATTTACGCCAAAGGCGTAGTGGTAAGCAGCTGCACTCGGCCCGGTCACAATCAGAAGAAAATGGCTGTTCGATCTCGCTTGGTGATAAAGCGTCTTTGGTGTTTAGAGCAGAATGCCGTGGTCACCTATAGGGGATACGAAGGGAGGAGAGGAAGAGATACAGGCCATACGGATCATCTACGCGGTTCACCTCCTTGAATGCCTCGAGAGAGGCCTCGACGGCGTGAAAGCACATTCGCCTATGTACTCGTTTTACTTACTTAGTATCACAAATCGTACATTCGGGCAAGTTGTTCGACTCCACGGTGAGGCCACCACCGCAGTGGGGTCACACCGCAGTGGGGTCAGGTCTTGAATCTTGAATTCGTCGACCAGCTCCCCATAATCCTACTCACTGTAGAGCGCTTCCGCGCTCTTTTTCAGGCTATTGCTATGGCTCTACAAGTCATTCAACACGATGGAGTTCCGCCCCGGCGGGTGGTGTCGCGATACACTGCCCCCTCATATTCGATTCTCAAGGGACGGGATTCTTTTATGCCCTAAGTAATAGCGAGAATTCAGGATTCAAGACCTGACCCCATTCACCATCCCCTAATCGTGTAATAGAAGTCCTCAGTGTTCTTATATGCTCGCAGGATTTTAATAAGGCCCTCAGGGTCGGTCTGCAAACTGATGTAAGTACAGATCAATTCTCTGTTTAAGTCTGAGAGAAATGCTTTTGTTGGCTTAATTGATAGGAAAATTGAGCCGCCGCCCAGAAAAGGTTCATGATAGTTTTTGAATCCATCCATAGGCAGAAACTTAGTAATATGACCTACAAGCCAGTTTTTACCACCAGCCCATCTCAAAAAAGGTTTCACTGTGCCTGTTGCTCTTATAGCCACTGTTCTCTTCGTGATACAGAACGAAATATTCCAATAAAAAAGGGCTGACCTCAAAGAGGACAGCCCCTTGCTCACCCTATGTGCAATACAGCCTTTGTATCGGTTTGCACAATTAATGAAAATTCCCCTTACGGCATTTCAATGACTTACAAGAATTTTTTGCATAAATAATGAAAAGGTTTTTGCACATAAAGTGAAAAAAAACCGAAGAATTTGCATATAAAATGAAAATTTCCGGAAGTTTTAGTTCTCCACGCAATTGTTAGCCAGGATGTCTATGATATATATGCTAATTTATATGATGCTTATTAAAGAATAGCTCGATCTTAAAAGTGATGGTTCTTATTGATGCAGCTTCCGATGTAGTTCCGTTAAAAGTGTTTCTCTTATTTTGAGTCAGTGACTAGCGCTGGGAATTGGAAGGGGAACTTTTTTTGTGGCTTTGCTTGGTTTTTTTGCTACCAGGACTGTCCTGCTTGCGATCTTGTTGAGGTTTTATCGTATTACTATTGGGACTACCCTGTTGCTGTTCTATTTGTCCTCCCTTTGATTGCGAACTCTTCCATAAGGAGTATACATGCTGAAAGCCAAGAGTCAGGAGAATTCCAACGATTGCAGACACAATTGCCCATTCCATATTGTGAGACCATGTTCCCCTGTCTGTTAGGGTTGCAGCGTGGTGCAACTCCTCATGCTTATTAGCGATTTTTAATTACTTCTTAGTGTAAGTTGAACATACTGGAAGTAGTTGTTTGAAATAACTTAAATATAACGAGGGCGATGTACTATAGTTGCTGGCTGTTACAAAAGAGCTTCCAGAAAGCTATAAATAAAATATTAAATCGTTCTCAGTTACGGAAGATACCTTCGTTTCCTCTCGAAAAGAGAGACCACTCGCTGACTATGGTTCGCATATGTTGACCATGAGGGCGTGTAATCCTCAACCTCATTTCCCCACTGATGCCAGTTTTTGCGTTTACCTCTAGCAAAAAGCTCAAGGTAAGGCCCAGGGCTGCATGCCTCGATAATTCCATAAAGCTCATCAGGCTTCCTTGAATGTTCTCGTTTTTGTGATTTTATTATGTTCACTTGGCTTCTTCCAGGAGCAAGTGTCCTTAATTTGCCCCTTATACCAAAGAGAATCATTTCTGTCGTATTACGGAAGTAAAAACCAACGCCACGGCCGTCTGGCCCGCCATCCTTACGAATTTTGTGCCAAATAATGTTTGTTTTATATTGAAAGCCCCATGCCTCCATCACTTCCATTCCCTCTCTGAGCAATGCATTAGGTACCCACAGATACAGATGACTCTCCTCAGCAACAGCCAAAGAAACCGGTACCTCCTTAATTTCTTGAAGGGTAAGCGTTGAATATCTATTTAGCCTTTTGTGTTCGGGCGCCATTTTGCCGGTACGATTAGCAAACTGCCAAGGCGGGTCCGCTAAAATAGTACTATATTTCTTTGACCCGATATATTTAATAAAATCTTCAGCTGGTTTTAACACACGCTCAGTCATATTTAGCACTCCTCATCATATAATTTCTTGCTTATCCCAAAAACGAGAATCGGACACCCGCCACCACTCCCGCCCTCTACTCTTGGTTTCAATTTTGATATATGAGTTGTTGATTGCCCATATGATGAGCCTCTACCTAAATCATTGAATAATTCTTGGAGATGATCACATCTTGTTATAATTACCCCAACACTGACCGTTCTCAACTCAAATAATAAGCGAAAATTATTCAAATCTCGATCAAAAAATGGATCCTTATTATTCCATTCAATTTCCAATGCCACTCTATTTTTGAAGCAGTCGACCTTGTGCGTGGGAGAATCCATTATATGCTCATCTACTTTTACCGATGTGGAGAATTTTTTCTCTACCCAACCACGCGCATATAAGAAATCATCTATTGCTTTTGATACAGACGACTTGCTTCCTCCCCCGACAGTAATCCAACTCTTGCAGAAACGAAACTGTTTTAATAAATCTATGATATCCTGCCATTCTGAAGGAAAATCCTGCGCCAAGATAGCGCAGGCATGCTTCCATTCATAGACTTCATAATTCTCTAAGATAAATTCAGGTAAAAGCTCTTTGCCCATTATGGCCCCCAACTATATAGAAAGCTTCAAACATACAAAAAGGGGCTGTCCTCTTTGAGGTCAGCCCCTTTTTTACCCTATGTGCAATACAACCTTTGCACTTTATATATCCAGATTCTTCACCTCAAGCGCATGCTTGGTGATGAACTCTTTCCTTGGCTCCACCTGGTCGCCCATGAGGATGGTGAACATCTCGTCGGCCTTCACCGAGTCTTCGACCGTTACCTGGAGGAAGGTCCTCTTCTCCGGGTCCATGGTCGTCTCCCAGAGCTGGGTGGGGTTCATCTCGCCCAGGCCTTTGTAGCGCTGGATGTTCAGGCCCTTTCTCGAGCTTTCAGTGGCGATGGCGAGGAGCTCGGGGAGCGACGCGGCTTCCTTGGTGTCGCCTTTGATGTCGATCTTGTACGGGGCCTGGCCGAGGGTCTGGGTGAGGTCGCGGTAGATGGCGCTGAGCTCCTTGAACTCGGGAGAGACGAGGAGCGAGACCGAGATCTTGCTCTTGTAGTTGTGCCTCCTCGTCTCGAACTCGTAGGCCTGGTGCTCTTCGTCGAAGCCGATCTCGCCGTACTTGGCCTGCGGGATCTTCTCCTTGATCTTCTTGAGCAGGCCCGCTGCGCCCTCTTTGGTCTTGAGGTCGTCCTGCGTCACGCCGAGCTGGAGCAGCAGGGAGATGAGCGCAGGGTCTTTCCGCTTCCGCTCGAACCACTGCATGAGCTTTTCGTAGCCCGAGATCTTCTTGAGATGGGGCACGAGCTTCCGTCCGCCGACCGGGCCTGCGGCGGTCTCGATCTTGATGTCCTCGGCAGCGAGATCGAAGAGCATGTTCATGAGCTCGGTCTCGTTCTGGATATACCGCTCGGTCTTGCCGCGCTTCACCCTGAAGAGCGGCGGCTGGGCGATGTAGAGGTAGCCCTTCTCGATCAGCTCGGGCATCTGGCGGTAGAAGAAGGTGAGGAGGAGCGTGCGGATGTGGGCGCCGTCAACGTCGGCGTCGGTCATGATCACGATCTTGTGGTAGCGCGCCTTGGCGGTGTCGAAGTCCTCGGGGCCGATGCCGGTGCCCAATGCGGTGATCAGGGTCTTGATCTCGTCGGAGGTGAGCATCTTGTCGAAGCGCGCCTTCTCGACATTCAGGATCTTTCCCCTGAGCGGCAGGATCGCCTGGAACCTGCGGTCCCTGCCCTGTTTAGCGGAGCCGCCTGCGGAGTCTCCCTCGACGATGTAGAGCTCGGACCCTGCAGGGTCTTTCTCTGAGCAGTCGGCGAGCTTGCCGGGCAGGCCGGTGTCTTCGAGCGCGCCCTTTCTCCGCGTGAGCTCGCGGGCTTTGCGCGCAGCCTCGCGCGCGCGGGCAGCCTGTATCGCCTTCTCGATCACCTTCTTCGCCACCGAGGGGTTCTCTTCGAAATAGGTCGAGAGCGTGTCGTTGACGATCGACTCGACGATGCCTTTCACCTCGCTGTTGCCGAGCTTCATCTTGGTCTGGCCCTCGAACTGGGGGTTCGGGAGCTTCACGCTGATGACCGCGGTGAGGCCCTCCCTGATATCGTCGCCCGAGATGCTCTGCTTGGCATCCTTGATGACGCCCGACGAGGTGGCGTAGCTGTTGGCCGTCCTCGTGAGCGCGGATTTGAAGCCGACGAGGTGGCTGCCGCCTTCGCGGGTATTGATGTTGTTGGCGAAGGTGTAGATGTTCTCGGCATAGCTGTCGTTGTACTGGAGCGCGATTTCGGCGATGATGCCGTCCTTCTCGCCCTGGATATAAATGGGCTTCGGATGGAGCGGGGTCTTGTTCCGGTTCAGGTGCTCGACGAAGGAGACGATGCCTCCCTTGTAGAGGAAGGTCTGGGTCTGGTTCGTCCTCTCGTCGGTGATGCTGATCTGGAGCCCCCGGTTCAGGAACGCCAGCTCCCTCAGCCGCTGCGCGAGCACGTCGTAATGGAACTCGGTCGTCTCGAATATTTCAGCATCGGGCTTGAAGGTAATCGTGGTGCCCCTGCCCTTGGTCTTGCCGACCACGGTGAGCGGTCCCTGCGGCTTGCCGCGATGGAACTTCTGCTGGAAGACCTGGCCCTCCTGCTTGATCTCAGCCTCGAGCCACTCCGAGAGCGCGTTCACGACCGAGACGCCGACGCCGTGGAGGCCGCCCGAGATCTTGTAGGCGCTCGACTCGAACTTGCCGCCGGCATGGAGCTCGGTCAGGACGATCTCTGCCGCTGTCCTCCCCTCGGGGTCGCCCGGATGGGGACCGGTCGGGATGCCGCGGCCGTTGTCGACGACCGTGCAGCTGCCGTCGTGGTGCAGGACCACGTCGATGGTGGTACAGTAGCCAGCCAGGGCCTCGTCCACGCTGTTGTCCACCACTTCGTAGACGAGGTGGTGGAGGCCGTCGATGCTGGTCGAGCCGATGTACATGGCCGGCCGCTTGCGCACGGCATCGAGGCCCTTGAGGATCTTTATGTCTTCGGCTCCGTAGGAGCCGTTCGTCTGCTGCTGTTCTTCTTTTACTTCTTTCATTGCGTCTCCCTTTTTCTTTGTGCTGCTTGTGCCTTACGACATCCTGTCTGCTGCCTGCCGCTTGTTTCTTATTTCTCTGTTTTCAATTCCTTGTTTTTACCGTTCACGCATTACGCATTACGCTTCACGTCCTTACAGGCGCATGGGCATTACTACGTATTTATAATCCTCCCTGCCGTCCTCCATGATGAGGGTGGGGCTCAGGGGCTCATTGAGCTTCAGCATGATCTTTTCCGAATCCATGACGCCGAGCGCATCGAGAATGTAGCGGGCGTTGAAGGCGAGCGTCAGGGGATCGCCGTTATACTCCACGCCGAATTCGTCCTTTGCCTCGCCCACGTCCGGATTGGAGGCGGAGATGCTGAGGCTGTTGTCGCCGATGTCGACCTTCACGGCGCTGCTCCGCTCCCTGCTCATGATCGAGACCCTCCTCAGCGACTTGGCGAAGGTCTGGCGGTCGAGGAGCAGGGTCTTGTCGCTGTTCGCGGGGATCACCTGCTCGTAGTTCGGGTAGGTGCCCTCGATCAGCCGGGTCAGGAACTGAATCGCATCGATGGTGAAGAGGACATGGTTCTTCCCGATCAGGAGTTTCACCGTCTTCTGTTCGTCGCTCAGGAACCGCCGGAGCTCCGAGAGCGACTTCCGGGAGAAGATGACCCGCTTCTCCTCCTTGGGTTTCGAGCCGATCGTCTTTTTCGAGAGCGCCAGGCGGTGGCCGTCGGTGCCGACGACGGTCAGGGAGCCGTCGGGCTTTATATTGAAGAGCAGGCCGTTCAGCACATAGCGCGTGTCCGACTCGCCGGCGGCATAGAGGGTCTTGTCGATCATCTCGAGGAGGAGCGCTGAGTCGAGCTCCATCTCCTCGGCAGCCCCCGACTCAGCGAGCGACGGCCAGACCGGGAACTCCTCGAAGGGCAGGCAGGCGAGACGGAAGCTGCTCTTGCCGGACTTCACCTTCAGCCACTTGGCGTCGGCAGACTCGAGCACCACCTCGTCGTCCATCTCCCTCACGATCTCGAAGAGCTTCTTTGCAGGGACGCAGACCTTGCCGTCTTCGCCGACGGTGAGGGTGATCGGCTCCTTGAAGGCGGTCTCGAGATCGGTCGCAGTGATATATGATCCCCCCTGCTCGGCGACGAGGAGAAAGTGGCTCAGGATCGGCATGGTATTCTTTTTCTCGACGATGTTCTGGATATCCGAGAGTTTCTTCTGCAACTCGGCGCGTTCTACGGTTACCTTCATCTGCTCCCTCCGTTTATCATCCCTGTAACGTCCCTAAGGGGAACGTTAAAAACCGGTAATTCTCTTCTTCAGCTGCTCTATGTTCCTGTTGAGATGCTCGTCCTTGTTCCGCCGCTCCTCGATCTGGCGGCAGGCGTAGATGACGGTCGCATGGTCCTTGCCGCCGAAGTACTTCCCGATCTCGCTCAGCGAGAGATTGGTGAGCTGCTTGGCGATGAACATGGCGACCTGGCGCGCGCTCGCGATCTCCTTGGTCCTCTTCTTCGCCTTGAGGTCCTGGAGCTTGATGCCGAAATACTCGCAGACCGCCTTCTGTATGCCCTCGACCGTGACCGGCCGCTCCTCCTCGGCGATGAGGTCCTTCAGCACCACCTTTGCCATGGCCGTGTCGATGGGCGTGTTCGTGAGCGAGGCGTGGGCGCCGAGCTTGATGAGGCAGCCCTCGAGCTCCCGGATGTTCGACTTTACCCGCGTGGCGATGAAGTAGGCGACCTCGTCGGGAATGACCATCTTCTCGGCCGCCGCCTTCTTCAAGATGATGGCGACTTTCGTCTCGACCTCGGGGGCCTGGATGTCAGCGATGAGCCCCATGCTGAAGCGCGACCTGAGGCGGTCGGTGATGTCCGCGATCTCCATGGGCGCCCGGTCGCTCGAGATCACGATCTGGCGCTGCTTCTCGTAGAGGGAGTTGAAGGTATGGAAGAACTCCTCCTGGGTCGTCGTCTTGTTAGCGATGAACTGGATATCGTCGATCAGCATCACATCCACGTTGCGGTACTTCTCCTTGAAGTCCGCCATCTTCTCGTGGCGCAGGGCGGAGATCACCTCGTTGGTGAACTGCTCGGCAGAGACGCAGCAGATCGTCTTTTCGGGAAGCTTGTCCGCTATGGCGTTGCCGATGGCGTTCATGAGATGGGTCTTGCCGAGCCCAACCCCTCCGTAGATGAAGAGGGGATTATACGCAACCCCCGGGTTTTCGGCGACCCTCCGCGAGGCGGCATGGGCGAACTGGTTCGAGGGCCCGACCACGAACGTATCGAAGGTGTAGCGGGGGTTCAGGTGGATCCCTTTGATCGCCAGTTTGTTCTTCCTGTTCTCGAGCTTGCTGTCCATCTTTTTCAGCGCCGCGTCTTCCTTCTCGACGATACGGTACTTCACCGACACCGGGTAGCCGAGGGGGCCCTCCATCGCCTCGGAGAGGAGCGAGGGATAGTAGTCCTCGACCCACTCCCTGAAAAAGCGGTTCGGGATGCCTACGGTCAGCACCCGGTCCTTGAGGCTGATGAGCCGCATCGGCTTGAACCACAATTCGAAAAGGCTTTCGCCCACGCGTTCCGAGATCTTCGACAGACTGTTATGCCAGAGCTCCTCTATGTTCACGACACTCACGACGCACGATCTCCACAAGTAACAGGCACTGCGCTTAGACCCGTTCTGAATACAATGCTATAGGGAAGAATCCCCCCCGAAGATGAACGACGCCTCATCACGTTACTAACAGAATGTTCACAATTGTTAATAACCGATGTTTTTCGGCATGCTCATTATATCTTATATGTTTATAGAAGGGCAATAAATTGTTGACCGGCCTGTGTACAAGCCGACCCGCCGGCAGGCGCCCCCCTGCCTGTCGGCAACGAGCCGCCGCTTTTTTTCTTAGAAACCTCTGAATGAAAAGTATTTTTTATACTTCCCCACATTTTCACCCCGTCTATTACTACTATCTTTAACTGCATAAAACAGAGTAGTAGAGAGCCTTCTTTCATGCCTCTTTTCCCATCCTGGCGTTAAGAATTCCTTTAATGAAAGGATCGATCCCGCCATCGAGCACCGCCTCGACATTACCGATCTCTATGCCCGTCCGGTGGTCTTTCACCAGCTGGTAGGGCTGGAGCGTGTACGACCTGATCTGGTTGCCCCAGGAGATGTCCTTCTTGTCTCCGACGATGTCTTCCATCCTCTTTTCTTTCTCTTTTATCGCGATATCGTAAAGCCTCGACCTGAGGATTTTCATGGCCCTCTCCCTGTTCCGGTGCTGGGAGCGCTCGCTCTGGCAGCTGATGATGATCCCGGTGGGGAGGTGCGTGAGCCTCACTGCCGAGGAGACCTTGTTCACATGCTGTCCGCCTGCGCCCGAGGCCCTGAAGGTATCGATCTTGAGGTCCTCTTCCCTGATCTCTATCCCTGGTCCCGGGGCGTCGTCCTTTATCTCGGGGTAGACGAGCACTGCCGAGAAGGAGGTGTGCCTCCTCTTCGCCTGGTCGAAGGGCGATATCCGCACCAGGCGGTGAATGCCCGCCTCGCCTTTGAGATAGCCGTAGGCGTACGATCCCTCAACCGAGAAGGTGGCTCCCTTGATCCCCGCCTCTTCGCCCGGCTGTGAGTCGATGACCTCGGTGGCATAGCCGTGCCGTTCAGCCCACCTGAGATACATGCGCATGAGCATCTGGGCCCAGTCCTGGCTCTCGATGCCTCCGGCGCCCGGGTGAATGGTGATGATGGCGTTGTTCTTGTCGAGCTCGCCCGAGAGGAGCATCTTGAGCTCCAGGTCCTCGAGCTCTCTCTTGAGCGCCTCGGTCTCGTTCCGGAGCTCCTCGAGAAATATATCCCCTTCCTCCTCGTTCAGGACGCTCAGGGATGACTCGAGATACTGCGCCTTGCCGAGTAGCGCTTCGACGGGTTGGAGTGATTCGAGGATGTCGGCTTTGTTTTTGTTGAGTTCTTTCAGCTTTTCAGGGGAAGACCAGACGTCCTCGGAAGAGAGCTCGGTGTCGATCTCAGCGAGCCGGTGCTGCAGCCGTTCTACATCAAAGATAACCTCTGAGCGAAAGCACCTTTTCCTTTATGCGCGCCACGTCCTCTTTCAATTCATTCTGCAACAGCATTCTCCCGTTCCTCCCTTTTTATAATTTATTTATTCTCCCGATCAGCAGCAGCAGCGAGCCCACGATGCAGAGATAGGCGAAGATGTCGCCGTATTTGGTGTAGGGCGCGAGGGTGCTGTCGGTCCTTACATCATGCACGCTGAACGTCCTCTCGAAGAGGCCCGTCTTCTTCACGATCCTGCCGTTGCTGTCGATGAAGCCCGATATGCCGGTGTTGGCCGAGCGTACCAGCGGCTTCCTGTTCTCGACCGCCCTGAAGACCGCCATGCTGAAGTGCTGCGCCGGGCCATAGGTCCTGCCGAACCAGGCGTCGTTGGTGATGTTTACCATGAAGTCGCCGCCCCTCGCATAGAACTTCCTGACCATCCCGGGAAATATGATCTCATAGCAGATGAGCGTCCCGAAACTGCCGAACGGGGTGATCGCCTTGATGTAGCTCTCCCCCGGCAGGTAATCACCGATCGCACCGGTCAGGTCAACAACAGAGAGCAAGCCCCTGAGCGGGACGAACTCTCCAAACGGGACCAAATGTATTTTATCATAAATGTAGGTTGTATTTCCATATTTATCAAGGAGAATTGCGCTGTTGGCATACGCCGGACCGGCCTCGGTGCTCTTCTTCGTCACCCCGCCGAAGAGCAGGTAGGCGTTCAGCTCCTGCTGGAAGGAGACGAGGTAGTCCGACCACTCCTTATGCGTCCTGAAATAGAAGGGAACCGCTGTTTCGGGCCAGACGATAAGCGCGGGGTTGTACCGGGCAGCCTCGAAAGAGAGAGCGCGATAGGTATCGACCACCGCCTGCTGGTAGGCGGGGTCCCACTTCCGGTCCTGCTCGATGTTGCCCTGCACTACCGCCACCCGCACCGTATGCCCGGGCCGCGTCTGGTAGAGGCGATAGGCGCCGTAGGCGAAAGTGAAGATGAGGGCGAGAGCGAGAAGGGTAAAACCTGCGGCAGCCGGGAGGATCGAGGCGAGGGGCCGTTTGATGCGCCGCCGGTTGAAGAGGAGGATATCGGCGATGGCGCCGTTGACCGCCACCACGAGGAACGAGATGCCATAAATGCCGGTGATATCCGAAACCTGGATAAAGGGCAGGAAGCGGTACTGGCTGTAGCCGATGCTCGCCCAGGGAAAGCCGCTCAGCACATAGGAGCGGAGATACTCGAGGGTGGTCCAGAGCACCGGCGCCAGGAGGAGGGTCGGCATATCGGATTTGTTCGAGTACGAGGCGTACAGGGCGGCGAAGACCCCGGTATAGAGGCTCAGGTAGAGCGCCAGGAGGAGCACGAGGAGCAGGCTCGGTATGAAGGGGATTCCCCCGTACCAGTGAACAGAGTGGTAGATCCAGTAGGTGGTCCCGAAGAAGTAGACGATTCCCATGAGGAAGCCGGCTTTGAATGCAGCGCCGTCGGGAAGCTCATAGAGAAAGAGGAACAGAGGCACCAGGGCTGCCCAGGCGAGGGGAAAGAACTCGAGCTCCGGGAAGGAGAGGACGAGCAGCAGCCCCGAGAGCAGCGCGGGACCGTACCATTGTTTGAATTTTGTGCCGAGTTTATGCATAATTCTTGAGATCGACTTCCGGTTACCGTAACGTATATACATCTCGTCGGGGAACGGATAAACCTTAGTATGTTATCATAAAAAAAGTTATGCCTGCTATTGCTGTAATACCGTCGCGCTACGCCTCGACCCGTTTCCCGGGAAAACCTCTCTGCCCCCTTTTAGGAAAACCGATGATTCAGCATGTTTATGAGCGGGTTCGGAAGGCTGCCCTGGTCACGCAGGTGGTCGTAGCCACCGATGACGAAAGGATTTATACCGCTGTCGAGGAGTTCGGCGGGACCGCGGTCATGACCTCCCGGGACCACCAGTCCGGAACGGACAGGATCGCGGAAGCGATAATGCTCCTCGAGGCGAAGGCGCCCGGCCTGGTCTGCGATCCGGTAGTGAATGTCCAGGGCGACGAGCCGCTGAT
Source organism: Nitrospirota bacterium (assembly GCA_040752355.1). Classification (NCBI taxonomy): domain Bacteria; kingdom Pseudomonadati; phylum Nitrospirota; species Nitrospirota bacterium. The sequence goes on from JBFMHE010000020.1 coordinate 65,172, forward strand.
CATGCCCGCCATGGTGGACGACGTGGTGCGGCTGATGGAGGACGGGCGCACCGCCATAGGAACGCTGGTGAAGAGGATCGATGCTGCTGCCGAGGTCGACGACCCCAACGTGGTGAAAGCGGTCTTCGACGAAGAGGGCTTCGCCCTCTACTTCTCGCGCGCGCCCATCCCCTACCATCGCGATCTCTTCGGTGCGGAAGGGTGGAAGGACAGAGCCTCCGCGCTGGCGATGTACAAGCATATCGGCATCTATGCCTACCGGAGGAAGGTCCTGGCGGCCCTCTCCGCGCTGCCGCCGTCGAAGCTCGAGATGAAAGAGAAGCTGGAGCAGCTCCGCGCGCTCGAAAAAGGGTTGAAGATAAAAATAAAAGAGACATCCTATGAGACTATCGGGGTGGATACGCCTCTGGATGTGGAGAGGGTTGAACGATGCCTAAGTTTATATTCATAACCGGTGGAGTCGTCTCGGCGCTCGGCAAGGGCATTGCCGCTGCGTCGATCGGAGCGCTGCTCGAAGCAAAGGGGCTCAGGGTCACCCTGCAGAAGCTCGACCCCTACATCAATGTCGATCCCGGCACCCTCAGCCCGTTCGAGCATGGCGAGGTGTATGTCACCGACGACGGCTGCGAGACCGACCTCGACCTCGGCCATTACGAGCGCTTCACCCATGCGCGGACCTGTGTGGACAACAACTACACCACCGGCAAGATATACCACAATGTCATCACCAAGGAACGGCGGGGAGACTACCTCGGCGACACGGTCCAGGTCGTCCCGCACATCACCGACGAGATACGGCGCGCCATCAAGGCCGCTGCAAAGGATGAATACGACATCACCATCGTCGAGATCGGCGGCACGGTCGGCGACATCGAGAGCCTGCCTTTCCTCGAGGCGATCAGGCAGTTCAGGTACGACGTGGGAAGGGAGAATGTCCTCTACGTCCACCTTACCCTCGTTCCCTATATCTCCGCAGCCGGCGAGCTCAAGAGCAAGCCGACGCAGCACAGCGTCAAGGAGCTCAGGGCGATCGGTATCCAGCCCGACGTGCTCATCTGCAGGGCCGACCGGCAGCTCTCTTCGGACGTCAAGAGAAAGATAGCGCTCCACTGCAACCTCGACCCCGATGCGGTCATCGCTGCCGTCGACGTCGAGACCGTATACGAAGTGCCGCTCTGCTTCAAGGACGAAGGCTTCGGCGAGATCCTCGAAAAGAAGCTCTCGCTCGCTGCAACGCCCGAGCCCGACCTCTCGACCTGGTCCGAGGTCGTGAAGCGGATCAAGGAGCCCGAGCACGAGACGACGATCGCGATCGTCGGCAAGTACGTCGGCCTCAAGGATGCGTACAAGAGCCTCACCGAGGCGCTGATCCACGGCGGCATCGCGAACAACGCCCGCGTGGACTTCCATTGGGTCGATTCCGAGGAGGTGGAGGAGAAGGGCGCAGAGCATCTCCTGGCCGAAGCCGACGGCATCCTCGTTCCGGGCGGTTTCGGGTCGCGCGGCATCGAGGGCAAGATCGCCTCGATCAGGTACGCCCGCGAAAAGAAGATCCCCTACTTCGGCATCTGCCTCGGCATGCAGACTGCGGTGATAGAGTACGGCCGCAACGTCTGCAACCTCGCGGCGAACAGCACCGAGTTCGACGCCAGGGCGAAGGACCCGGTTATCTACCTCATGGGCAAGTGGTACAACTTCAGAACAGGCAGGGTCGAAGAGAGGACCAAGGATTCACAGATGGGCGGCACCATGCGGCTCGGCGCCTATCCCTGCGTGTTGAAGGAGGGGACACGCGCCTTTGCCGCCTATAGCGCGAAAGAGATATCGGAGCGCCACCGCCACCGCTACGAGTTCAACAACGACTACCGTTCTGTCCTCTGCGGCAGCGGCCTCGAGATCAGCGGCACCTCTCCCGACGGCGAGCTGGTCGAGATCGTCGAGCTGAAGGACCATCCCTGGTTCGTCGCCTGCCAGTTCCACCCTGAATTCAAGTCGAAGCCGATCGAGCCCCACCCGCTCTTCAGATCCTTCATCGAGGCAGCCATAAAGGAGCGGCGCTCCCTCTTTCCCTGATCGCACAGCTCCGCTTCCTGCCGGCAACTGTAAGGTTTTCCGGACTGAGTGTACGAAAACTGAACACCTCATCGGCAAGCTCCTTGACGGCTATCATTTTATATGTCATTGATTAAGCTGGGTTCTTGTTTAGGAGACGTCTGTCCCCCGGTGAACGAGGAGCATTCCCCCCCCAAGAGTTGTGCTCTTGAGCGTAGCTCACCACTATTGTGAGTGAAGGCATGATACTTGCTTATGAAAGTAAAGGACATTAAGAGTTTTTAACGATAAACGGAGCGAGGGGAATGATGAGAAGACTGCTTTTGGTAGGTAGTATGGTTTTTACGCTTCTGGTATTTCTTGTGTCCGATGCCTATTCTCTTACGTATACGTTTCAATCCCGTGATAACAGCGCCCCTTATTCTGATATGGACGACCTCGACCACAACTACTACTATTCGTGGCGTATCAAGTGGGCGCTGCCGAGCAACCAGAATATTGTCGGCGCCACCCTCACCTTCGCCAACATCTATGACTGGAAAGTCGAGCCTGACAGCCTTTACATTCACCTGCTCGACAATCCGCTGGCCCTGAGCACGAAGATAAAGTACTACAACACAGGAGCCTACGAGACGACGCTCTGGCGGGGGTATGATGACGAGGGCGGCGGCGACAAGTTCGCAGGTCAGGGAGTACGGCTCGACCCGGTCTGGAGCGACCCCTTCGGCGGCTCTCCGCGGAACCTCGACCTCACGTACGATCTTGCCCGCCTGGGCGGCACGATTGCCACTACAACAGGCGCGATCAATCCGGGGAGCGTCAATATTCTAAATACGCTCAGCGCATATATAAAAAATGACGGCAAGTTCGGGTTCGGCATTGATCCCGATTGCCACTACTACAACAACGGCATTACCCTGACCATAACAACTGCGGTGGTCCCTGAGCCCTCGACCCTGCTCCTCCTCGGCGCAGGAGTCGCCGGTATCGGTATAGTACGGAAGCTGCGCAGCACAAAGCCCCGGTAAGGCTGGCAGCTGACAGCTTACTTCATCCTCAACAGGTACCCGTGCGCCGAGAGGCCTGCGCCGAAGGCGAGCATGAGGCACCACTCACCTTTTTCGATACCCCGCTCCATAAGCTCTTTCAGGACAAAGAGCACCGTAGGCGACGACATATTCCCGTACTCTTCCAGCACCGAACGGGTGGCGGCGAGCTGCTCTTCGGAAAGGCCGAGCTCTGCCTTGAGGGCGGCGATGATCTTTTCTCCGCCGGTGTGGATCGCCCAGCGCCTTATCCCGGCAGCGGTCAGCCCCCGCGGGGCGAGGAGCTCTTCGACTATGCGGGCTGCCGCCTTTCTCACCATCTGCGGCAGCCTCGTCGAGAGCTGGTTGTGGAGAAGGCCGTTCCGGTAGACGTACCGGATATCGTCCCGGTGCTCGGGGAAGAGGACCGATGCGGAGTCGACGAGCTCGAGGCCTTCGGGCCGGTTCCAGAGGACCGCTGCTGCAGCGCCGTCGCCGAAGAGCGCGTTCGAGACGATGAGGCTCAGGTCCTCCCCCATCTGGAAGGTGGCGCTGCAGATCTCGACCGAGGCGCTGACGACCGCCTCTGTCCCGCCTTGCCCGAGGAGCGATGCCGCCATCCGGAGATTCGGGATCGCGCCGCCGCAGCCGCTGCCGACGAGGTCGTAGGCCGGTATCCGGCGGGAGAGGCCGAGCTCTTCGACGAGATAGGTCGAGAGCCCCGGGCAGATATAGCCGGTGCAGGTATTGACGACGAAGCCGCGCACATCGGACGCGGCGAGCCCGCTCAGGGAGAGCGCCCCGGAGATCGCCTGCGACGACAGGGAGATCGCCCAGCGGGTAAACCGTTCGATGCGCTGGTCGGGGCGTTCGTCGATCAGCTCTTCGGGCGCATCGAACGCAAAGGAGCGCCGCGCGATGCTGGAATGGCTGAAGACGGTGCGCATGAGCTGGAGCATCCGCGGACTGAGGCGGTCGGCGTAGTGGCGTACCATGAACTCTTTCGCAGAGGACTGGTCGATCCTGCACGGCGGAGCGGCAAGGGCGACGGCAGCGATATGGGGCGCCTGCCGGGCTGCTTCTGCGCTCCCGCTCACACGCGCATTCCCGCCAGGCGAAGTCCCCGCCGAATAAAGCGGGTGTAGCGCCAGAGGGGAGGACGTATCCCCAGACGGTATCCCATGCGGTGGAGCGAGGGGAGGAACGGCAGGCCTATGGAGTCGGAGCAGATGAAGTTCATATGCGTGTTCATGGCTTCCTGTATCTCGCGCGCTATCCAATTATACGACACCTCGGGAGAGATGTAGAACACCGACTCGAGCATCTCCTGGGGAGAGAGCGATAGGAGCCCCTGTTTCCGTGCTATCGCCTCGAGCGGCGTGCCGGGATAGATGCGGATGCCGATATTGAAGAAGACCGCGTCGTCGCTGCGCACGGCGGTCGTCGCGAACCGGAGCGTCTCCTTCACCGTCTCCTGCGTCTCTCCCGGACCCCCGAGCAGGAAGATCCAGAGGCAGGGGAGGCGGTGGCGGCGCATCACCTCCGCCACGTTGTAGACATGCCGCGCAGAGAAGTTCTTGCCGAGACCCGCGAGCACCGCGTCCGAAGCGCTCTCGACCGTGATGCCGGCAGCGGTGAAGCCTGCCCGTTCCATGCCGGTGATCAGGGCGTCGTCGAGGAAGAGCGGGTTCAGCTCGAGGCTCTGGAGCCGCACCCGGGGGCGGGAGCGGGCGAGGGCATCGCAGACCGCGAGGGCGTGCTCATAGGGAGCGTTGAATACGTTATCGACGAATTCGATATCGTGAAAGCCGAGGGAGGCGAATTTGCCGACCGCAGCCGCGACGCTCCCGGGGCTGAAGAGGCGGTAGGTCGAGCCCTCGATTTTATTGTAGGTGCAGTAAATGCATTTGAACTGGCAGCCGAGCTTGGTCTGGAGCGGAACGGTTGCGAGACGGGAGGTGTAGGTCTTTATCGCTATCCACCGCGGGAAGTCGGGAGCGGCGCAGCTCTCTGATTGAAGGGATGCGAGGCAGGGATTCTTCCTGAAGCGGCCCCTCTCGATCCAGGCGATTCCCGGAATGTGCTGCAGAGAGGCGCCGCTCTCGAGGGCAGCAAGGACCCGCGGAAAGACGACCTCGCCGTCGCCCAGCACCGCGCAATGGACCCCGGTATAGCGCATGATCTCTTCGGGCATGACCGCAACCGCTGCGCCGCCGAGGACGATGGCCGCCCCGGTCGCGTTCCTGATCGCTACGATGAGGGAGCGCAGCCCCTTGATGAAGCAGGTGGGGTTGTGGACATCGTTATTATCGATGTTGCGTATCGAGAGCCCGACGACATCGGGCACGCTCTTCCCGAGCTCTCTCGCCAGGGCCCGGAGGGGATCTTTCTCGAAGGCGCAATCGAGGAAGCGCACCTCGTGGCCTGCCCGTGCAGCGGCATCGGCGACCATGCAGGCGCCCACCGGCATGACCGGCACCGGCATGGTATGGCGATTGGTATTTACGATAAGGACGTTCATGCGTGCCGACCCGGTGTTCCTGTGTGAATCATATCATATCGCGCTGTACACGTCGGAACTGTTGGCATGGGTCCGGAGAGGGGTCGGGGCGGGGCTTCGCTCGGGCTGCCCATGCCGCTCCAAATGCCTTGCCTCGATCCCTCTTTCCGATGCGATTGCCTGTCAGAAGGTGCGCGGGAGGCCGCCGAACGAGTAGAAGAGCAGCCCGATGATGATCACCTGAAGAAGCCAGCCGATGAGGCAGACGACGACGGCGCGGAGGGTGCTCGTGTAGTCGAGCGCCTGCCGCACTCCTATGACCATGGCGACGAGCATCCAGACCGAGGCGGCGAAAAAGACGATGCCGGTCAGCCCCGGGATGATGCCCGCTACCCTGATGAGCCCCGGCGCGCTCGAAAAGCCGATGGTGCGCAGCATCTCGCCCAGGGTGGCCTGCGTCTGGGGCTGCGGCAGCAGCTTCGTACCGATGAGATAGGTGAGGAGGGCCCAGACGAACCATCCGGCGAGGGCTGCGACAGCGCCCAGGACGATACCCGCGACACCGCCCCTCCCGATGGTCCCGATGCCTGCGGCGACGCTCGAGAGAATGACCGTCAGCATCGCCTGGTTCATGGCGGTGGTGTCGGCCTCGACCTCCTCGTACAGTGCGCTGTTCAGCTTCGATGCGGCGATAAGGCGCTCTTTGTAGGTAGCCATAGTATGCTCCAGGGGAAAGGACCCGAAATGCCGGGTTGTAATGTATATAAAAATTATAGCGCTTTATGGAGGCGATGCAACTATACTATACCTAAATATGACGGCCGAGGGAGAGGAGACGATGAGAGAAAAGAAGAGGGTTGTTTTCATAGGCGACTCGCTGACCGAGTACTACGACTGGCAGCAGCGTTTTCCTTCGTACGAGGTGGACAACCTCGGCATCGCCGGGGAGACGGTCGAGGGCCTGCTGGGCCGGGTCGATAAGATCATCACCATTATCGGCCGCCACAACCCCGAGGCGCTCTTCATCATGACCGGCATCAACAATATCGCCATGGAGGACTATGCGATTACCGGTATCTGCCGGGAGGTCGTGAAGAGGCTCGCCGCCGCCTTTCCGGAGGCGAAGATCGTTGTCCAGAGCATCCTCCCGGTCGAGCTCCCCTGGGTCGAGAGCGGAAAGATACAGGAGATCAACAAGGCGCTGAAAGAGGTCGCCCGGGAGGTGGGCGGCGCGTATCTCGATGTGTACGCTTCGTTCGTCGACAAGCAGGGAAAGCCCGACCGCTCCTGCCTGCTCGACGACGGGGTTCATCTGAGCGGCCGGGGCTACGAGGTGTGGTCGGCTATCGTGGAGAGTTTCCTCGAGAAAGCGGGAGTGTGAGTTATCCCTGGAGCAGGATCTCGAGCAGCCGGTCGAGCTCGTCGAGGGAGTAGTACTCTATCTCTATCTTCCCCCTCTTGTCTTTGTGCTGAATGGTCACCTTGGTGCCGAGGGCCCTCGTCAATTTGCTCTCGAGGTCGGTGACCTCGGGCATCTTCTCTTTCTTTTTCTTCTGCTTCGGTTCGGGGGCTTCGGTTAACCTTTTGCAGAGGGCCTCCGCCGCCCTGACGCTCAGTCCCTGCTTGACGATCTCCCGGGCAGCCTCGAGCTGCTTCTGTTTCTGGTCGAGCGAGAGCAGCGCCTTGGCGTGCCCCATCGAGAGGCTGTCGCTATTGATGAGCTTCTTTATCTCGTCCGGCAGCTTGAGCAGCCGCAGGTAGTTTGCGATCGTCGCCCGGTCTTTGCTCACCCGCTGGGAGAGCGCCTCCTGGGTGAGGTTGAACTCCTTGATGAGCTGCTGCAATGCGTTGGCCGTCTCTATGGGATTCAGCTCTTCGCGCTGGATGTTCTCGATGAGCGCTATCTCTACGGCGTCCTGGGAAGAGACCTCCTTGATGAGCGCCGGGATCTTGGTCAGGCCGGCGAGGTGGGATGCGCGCCACCGCCGCTCCCCTGCGATGAGCCTGAAGGTGCCGTCGCCCACCCGCGAAACGATCACGGGCTGGAGCACGCCCTTCTCCTTTATCGAGTCGGCGAGGTCCTTGAGCGCCTCGTCCTTGAAGACCTTCCGCGGCTGGTGCTGGTTCGGGAGGATCTTCCCGATATCGATATTGATGACCTCTTCCCCTTTTTCAGGGAGGAGCGCCTCAAGCCCTTTGCCTAATGCCGTTTTCATTCAGTATCTCCTTCGCGAGAGAGAGATAGCTCTGCGCGCCCTTGGAGCGGGCGTCGTAAAGGATCGCCGGCTTGCCGTGGCTCGGCGCCTCTCCCAGCGTGACGTTGCGCGGTATCATCGTCTTGTAGACCTTCTCGTGAAAGAACTTCTTGACCTCTTCGACCACCTGGCGCGCCAGCGTATTCCGGGCATCGAACATGGTGAGGAGTATCCCCTCTATGTCCAGGGTCGGGTTGAACGATCCCCGCACCAGCTTGAGCGTCCTCTGGAGGAGGCTGAGCCCTTCGAGGGAGTAGTATTCGCACTGGACCGGGATGAGCACCGAATCCGCAGCCACCAGGCCGTTGAGCGTCAAGAGGCCGAGCGAGGGGGGACAGTCGATGAAGATATAGCGGTAGCGCTCCTTGATCCGCGCTATCTCGGTCTTGAGGATCTGCTCTCTCCCCTCTCTGCCCACGAGCTCCACCTCGACGGCGAGGAGATCGATGGTGGAAGGGACGATAAACAGATGCGGGATCGCGGTAGCGGTGATGACCTCCTCGATGGGGAGCCTCCCGATATACACGTCATAGAGGCTCTTGTCGAGGGCGTCCCTGTTCAGCCCGAGGCCGCTCGTCAGGTTTCCCTGGGGGTCGGTATCGATGACGAGGATATCCTTTTCGGCAAGGGCGAGAGAGGCCGAAAGATTCACCGCAGTGGTGGTCTTTCCCACGCCGCCCTTCTGATTGGCAACTACGACAGTCCTGCTCATAAAGCACTATTGTATCATTTTGGGGGGTTTTATTACTATTCAGTGCGGGGCGTTCTTCATGAACTCGAGCCATATGGGCAGGGCTGCCTGGGCCCCGGTCTCTTTCGGGCCGAGGGGCTGGTGGTTGTCCCTGCCGACCCATACCCCCACGACGAGCCGGTCATCGAAGCCGATGAACCAGGCGTCCGAGAAGTCGTTGGTCGTGCCGGTCTTCCCGTATACCTTGCGGGAGAGCTCTCGCGCCTTTTGCGCGGTCCCCGAATCGACGACGGCACGCAAAAGCTCCCTCATCTTATCCACCGTCTCCTGGGAGAGCACGTCTTCGGAAGAGGGGATCGCCTCCTCCAGGAGCACGCCGTCCCGGTTGACGATCTTCTGGTAGCTCACCGGTTCTACGCGCCTCCCTGTAGAGAGGGCGCCGTAGGCAGCGGTCAGCTCCAGGAGCGTAACGTCCGATGCGCCGAGGGCGAGGGGCATGTAGGGCTGGAGCTCGCTTTTGATCCCGGTCTTCCGTGCCAGGGCAATCACCTCGTCGAGCCCCACATTGTGGGCCAGGCGCACGGCAGCGGTATTGAGCGAGAGGGCGAGGGCGGTCTTGAGCGAGACGCTCCCGCGGTACTCGTTATCGTAATTTCTCGGGGACCAGACGCTGTTCGGCGTTGCCCCGGCAAAGGAGATCGGCTCGTCGAGCACCTGGTCCTCGGTCGACATCCCTTTCTCGAGCGCCGCCACATAGACGAAGGGCTTGAATGCCGAGCCGGGCTGGCGGAGCGCCTGGGTCGCCCTGTTGAACTGGGTCTCCCAGTAGTCGGTGCCGCCGACCATCGCCTTGATATGCCCGGTGCGCGGGTCGATCGCGACGAGCGCGGCCTGGGCGCCGGGCTTGATGCGCTTGCTGATCTGCGCTATCCCGCTTCTCACCGCCTCTTCAGCAGTATGCTGCAGCGCCAGGTCTATAGTCGAATAGACGCGCATCCCGGAGGTGTAGATCTTGTCGCTATAGCGCCCCTCGAGCTGCTGCCGCAGCAGCTCGACAAAGTAGGGCGCCTCGTATTTCCTCCTGAAGGGCACTGCGGGCAGGGGCTCTTCCTTTGCGCGCTCGAACTCCTCCTGGGTGATGTAGCGGTTCTCGAGCATCTTCCTGAGCACCAGGTGCCGCCGCACGAGCGTCTTCTCCGCGTTCCTGAACGGAGAGTAGAGGGTAGGCGCCTTCTGGAGCCCCGCGATCATCGCGACCTCGCCCAGCGTAAGCTCGTTGACCGACTTTCCGAAGTAAGTCTGCGCAGCGGCCTCGATGCCGTATGCCCGCGCGCCGAAGTAGGCCTTGTTCAGGTACATGCCGAGGATCTCGTCCTTGGTGTAGCGCTTTTCTATCTGAATCGAGATGATCGCTTCCTTTACCTTTCTTCCCAGGTTCTTCTCGGGCTTGAGGAAGAGCATCTTGGTGAGCTGCTGGGTTATCGTGCTCCCCCCTTCGACGATGCTCTGGGCCATGATGTCCCGGTAGAGGGCGCGCATGATGCCGATGAGGTCCACTCCCGGATGGTAGTAAAACCGCTGGTCCTCGATCGCGATGAACGCCTTCTTGACCCGGTCGGGAATATGGTAGTGGGGAATGTAGTTCCTCCGCTCGAGGTAGAGCTCTGCCAGGACCTGGCCGTCCGCGGAGTAGACGAACGACGACTCGATAGGGGCGTAACCTTCGAGGGACCGCACCTCGGGGAGATCGGAAAAGCTCCAGTAGAGAAAGCCTGACAGGGCACCAAAACAGACGGCAAGCAGGGCGACGAGCGACAACCGTGACCACGACAGAGAAGACATGCCCTATTATAACAACAAACAGGGAGAGAAGGAGAAAGGAAAAATGAAGAAGGAAGAGCACTGGGGGAGGGGGCGGGGAATGGTATGCGAGCGGTATGGTGAGCTTGCAGGAGGACAGGGATGTCCCCCTTATCTGATAAATGGCGAGCCTCCTCGGAGGTCGCATCGACCGAGAACGGGGTCCCCGAAGATCGTATGATCTTTGG
>JBFMHE010000021.1 GCA_040752355.1 Nitrospirota bacterium
CCCCTCAAAGGCGTGAGATCATCAAGCTTCTTGCGCGTGATGTGTCGCATCCGGGGGCGAGGGATATTTTAAGGAAAGTCAGAAAGGCCGTTCCGCGGATAAGCATGTCAACGGTCTATTACACCCTGGTGCGGTTTGAATATTACGGTCATTGCAAGGAGTGTCGGGCAAGGAAATACGGATGGGAAGAAGGACCTTTGTAATCGTATGCGCTATATGTATCTTAGGCGTCGCGGCTCTCGCATACCGATCTCTTAAGGGCGGCGAACGTGGAGCATCGAATTTCAGCTGGGGTTCCGGCAATCTAAAGGACAGGGTTGTCCAGATTGTTACCGGTACACCGGCGGTTGTGCCTTTCGAGTTTAGCGTCGGCAGCGCCGTATCGGAAATGCGCTTTGAGATAAAGGATGAGTCACTGCGGATGAAGGGTATCTCTCTCGACGACACTGTCGTTCCGGTAAAAAACGGCATGGTTTCATCAAGAGTAATATTCAACGTTCAATCAGGCGCCGGAATGAAAGCCGGTCACTACGCTCTTACTGTCATAGCCAGAGATACTGCCAGCGGGAAGATTATCCGGGAAGGCGAGATACCCTTTGCTGTTGACTTGCTCGATCTTATCTGGAAATGCTCGTGTTAAACTGCCTCACAATACGAGAAAGTTTTATGATGACCCACCTCTATTGTACGAAGTTGCCCAGAAAAAACCCGGTCATATTGAAGAGCTCGCTCTTTCATTCCTCCACGTCCGACCCGATGGACCCCGACTTCAACTACGGCAAAGAATCCAAGAGGCTCGACCTGGCCGCCTTGTGGAAGCCCGCCTCCGATGCCGGGAACTTGAAGGTTATGGGCCTGGACCGCTTCGATCTGGTTTCGATCTGCCCGGGACATAAATGGCTCGCGAGCTACACCTCCATGCGGGCCAATGCAAAAGGCGAGAGAGGGGAGATTTCTCTCCTCTCTCGCCTCGCTACTTTACGGCAGGCACGGAAGAGCTGCTATGCAGCCTTTCCTGCGGGCTCCCCCAGGATGGCCTTGAGATCGTTGTCCGGGGTGGTGATGGGCATGATGTTGTAATTGTCGACCAGCACCTTCAGCACGTTGGGCGTAATGAACGCCGGGAGCGAAGGGCCGATGCGGATATTCTTGATGCCCAGGTAGAGCAGCGACAGGAGGATCGCCACCGCCTTCTGCTCGTACCACGAGAGCACCAGCGAGAGCGGGAGGTCGTTGACGCCGACGCCGAAGGCCTTCGAGAGCGCCACCGCGATCTGGACCGCCGAGTAGGCGTCGTTGCACTGCCCCACATCGAGCAGTCTCGGGATGCCGCCTATATCGCCGAGCTCCTTATCGAAGAAGCGGAACTTGCCGCAGGCCAGGGTCAGGACCACGCAGTCCTTCGGGACCTTCTCGACGAATTCGGTGTAGTAGTTTCTTCCCGGCTTCGCGCCGTCGCAGCCGGCCACGAGGAAGAAGTGGCGGATCTGCTTGTTCTTGACCGCCTCGATGACGGCGCCGGCAACGCTCATGACCGCGTTCCTCGCGAATCCGGTCATGACATATTTGCCTTCGACATCCTCGGTGAATCCCGGCAGGGCGAGCGCCCTCTCGATCACCGGTCCGAAGTTCCTGCCGGTGATATGCTTCACGCCGGGCCACCCGACGAGACCGGTGGTAAAGATATTGTCCTTATAGGAATCCTCGGGCTCCTGCAGGCAGTTGGTGGTCATCAGGATAGCGCCCGGGAACTTCGCGAACTCTTTGTGCTGGTTCTGCCACGCTGTCCCGTAGTGTCCGTAGAAGTGCGGATACTTCTTCAGCTGGGGATAGGCGTGGGTCGGGAGCATCTCGCCGTGGGTATAGACATAAACGCCCTTGCCCTCGCTCTGCTTGAGCACCGCTTCGAGATCCCTGAGGTCATGGCCGGAGACGAGGATCGCCTTGCCTTTCTTCGCGCCGAGAGGCACCCTGGTCGGCACCGGATGGCCGTACCGCTCGGTGTTGGCGGCGTCGAGCAGTTCCATCGCCTTCAGGTTCACCTCGCCGCACTTAAGGGCAAGGCCTACCCAGTCGTTGAGGCCGAGGTCCTTCCGGGTCATGGCGGCAAGGGCCTCGTGGATATAGGCATAGACCGCGTCGTCGCTCTTGCCGAGTATCTGCGCATGATCGGCATACGCCGAGATACCCTTTATCCCGAACAGGGTCGTGTGCTGGAGCGAAAGGATATCGGGGTCGATGACAGGATCGGACTTCAGCCCCGCCTTCTCTCCCTGCCTGACCATTCCCTCGAGCGAGGCCTCCGGCTTGAAGACCGCCGGCCCCTCGGAGAATGCGACATTGCCGCCGGCCTTTTCGACCTTTGCAGCAAGGCCCTTCCTGAGCTCGACGGTCTTGTTGACGAGCTCGACAAAGCGCGCTGCATCGAAGTTGACGTTGGTCAGCGTCGAGAAGAGCGCCTCTGCCGTGAATTCGTTTACCGCCTTGTCGCTCACGCCGACCCTTCTTCCCTCGTTCGCGACAAGGGCGAGCCCCTGGAGCGCGTAGACCAGGAGATCCTGGAGCGCCGCTACATCGGGCTGCTTGCCGCAGACGCTGACTGCCGTGCATCCCGTTCCCCGTGAAGCCTGTTCACACTGGTAACAAAACATTGTCATCCTCCTCCATGGTTATAAACCGCTTGGCTCAAAGCCAATCTTATCACTGCGTTTCCTTAAAGTCTAGTGTAGCCGTTTCATCAAAAAGAACCCTTGACTTAGATCAAGAAGCCGCTGTTTTCAGTATCTCCCTCGATCTTGCTTTGATTGTATACTGCGGCAGGGGAGCGGTGCTTTGACGCAAGTCAAAAGTGGCGGAGGCTCACGAGACGAGGAACGTGCGCCCCCGTTTCTTGATGAACCCCTCCTCCCGGAGCTCGACGAGAGCGGCCTTTATCTTCTCGGGCGGCGCACTGATCAGCCGGAGCAGCTTCTGCTCCGAAAGCCCGGGAGCGGCGACAAGGGCCTTCAGCAGCGCTCCCCGGAGCTGGCGGTTCGAGCCCATGAAGGGAGACTGCTTCTTATAGTGAGCGCTCTTTCTTCCCGGATTGGGATGGAGCGTCTTGAGCATCACCCCGTAGTCCATCAATGCATTGTACCAGTCGCGCGGGTGCCGGCGGTCGAGCGTCTTCTCGACCAGGGGGAGGATCTCCTTATCCGTGATACCGCTCCGGTCATGGAAAAAGAAGTGAATGAAGACCGTTCTGATGTTGGTCTCGATGAGCACCGAGGGCTTGTTGAAGGCGAAGGCGGCAAGTGCGGAGGCGGTGTACCTGCCGATGCCAGGCAGTGTCATCAGCTCTTCAGGCGATGGCGGGAGCTTTCCCCCGAACCGGTCGACCACGGCCCGTGCGAGCTCCTTCAGCGCGACGGCGCGGCGGTTGTACCCCATCCCCTGCCACACCGCAAGCACCTTCTGCAGCGGCGCTTCGGCCAGAGCGTTGAAATCCGGAAAGGCGGTGATGAACTCCTCGTACTTCTCCTTCACCCGCCCGGTCTGGGTCTGCTGGAGCATGATCTCGGAGACGAGGATACGGTAAGGGTCGCGCGTCCTGCGCCAGGCGAACGGCCGACGGCGCCGGCTGTAGTAATCGCAGACGATCTCCCGGAACAGGGCGACGGCGCGCGGGGTGACTCCTTTCGTGACAGCGCCCTCGAAGCGGGCGATGAGGCGCCCGTTTTCATCAGGACCGACGGGGATCGACCGTGTCATCGTTTCATCATACCACACTGCGTATACATACCCTCACCGATAGCGGAAGGGGAGCGAGGCGAGTCATTTGCGCTCATTCTCGACGGGCATCCGACCCGTCTCCGAGGCGGGGCATCCCGCTCCCGTCATCCTGACTTCGCCTGAGCTGCCCATGCCGCTCCAAATGCCTCGCCTCACTCCCCCTCCGCTATTTGAATATCTCGGCAAAGAAGACCTTCATCGCGTTCCAGGAGCGGCGGTCCGCCTTCTCGTTGTAGGCGGTCCCTTTCATCGCATCGTTTCCTGCTGCGGGATTGGTGAAGCTGTGCACCGCGTTGCCGTAGATGTTCATCTGCCAGTCGGCGCCCGCCTTGCGCATCTCCTCCTGGAATGCCAGGACCTCTTTCATCGGCACAAAGGGATCGTCGGCGCCGTGGAGCACAAGGACCTTGGCCTTTATATTTTTCGCATCGTCCGGAGATAGCGTAGCGAGCCCGCCGTGGAAGCTGACCACTCCTGCAACCGGCGCACCGCTGCGCGCCAGCTCGAGCACCGCCGTACCGCCGAAACAGAAGCCGATGGCGGCCAGATGCCGGGGGTCGGTGTGCTCATTACTGCGCAGGACCTCCAGCCCCGCCATGGTCCGCTCGCGGAGAAGCGCTCGGTTGGAGCGGTACTTCTCGGCCTGCGCTGCCGCTTCCTTGGGATCCTTCGGCCGCACTCCCTTGCCGTAGATATCTGCGGCAAAGGCCGTGAAACCCATACGGGCCAGCTGCTCGACCTTCTCTTTAATGAAGGGCGTAATCCCCCACCATTCATGCACCACCAGCACGCCCGGCCGTTTCCCGGGCAGTTTATCGTCGTACGCGAGATATCCTTCGAGCACGGTACCGTGGTGGCGATAAGGGATCGTCTGCGTATGGACCTCTGCCCGCACCGCTGCTGCACCGAACAACAAGGCGATCACCGCAAGAAGATATCTCATGTCTCCTCCCTCCGGAATTGTGCTATCATTATAGGTACAAAGCCGTAAGTACGGCAGCAATGCTCTGGTACAAGGGTAGCAGGATGCCGCAGCACTGTCAATCGGCCGAGGATACTCCGCAATTGATTTTTGATGAAAAGGTTTCTTATAGTACATTCCATGATTGCGCCGCCGTGGAGAAGTAGAAGCTTCCTCTTGCTGAGTGCGCTCTACTTTTTCGCCTATACCATATCGCCGCTCTCCCTGACGTACACTGACGATACGGTGGAGCTCACCCTGTGCGGTACCGACAGCCACGCCGCGAGAAAGGCCGATGTTCGCATCCTGTTCATCGAATATGTCTGCTCCTCTCTTGCCCCGACCGAAAGGACGGGCGATGGCGAGTCGAGCGTCAGATTCCTCCTGAAAGAGCCGCGGGCGGTATTGACGAAGAATATCGCTCCCGAGTTATTGACCCTGGGCAGCGCCGTTTTTTCCGCGTTCGCCTTCGTGCTGTGCCGCTCCCTGTTTTGCCGGATGCTGCCCCAGTCCCTGCGCCGGAAAGGCCGGAGCGGCTTCCCTCACCTCTGGTCGGGACGGTCGCCGCCCCCTCGCCCCGTCATTGTTGCCGCCGTTTAACATCATTGAGGAAGAGGGCGTCCGGAGTATCATTCCGCGAGGTGGCTCCGGGTGTCCCTTTGTATTTACCCGCAGTACCGCCAAAGGAGAAGAAGATGAGACGTATCGTTATGGTCATGGCCGTTATTCTGGGAATAGCACTTATTGCAGGCTGCTCGCAGAGAAAGATTGCGCAGTCGCCCGAGCAGCCTCTTGCACAGCAGCCCCCGTCATCCGCTGTTCAGGAACGGGAGGGAGCCGGAGGGATCGGGTCCTCACCGGCTGCCGAATCCGTTACGGAGCGTGAGCTCGGCCGGGCGCAGCAGGCGGGCCCTGCCGCGTCGGTAATAGAGATCGAAGAGGCGCTGAAAGACATCCACTTCGATTACGATAAGTACGATATCAGGGATGATGCCAAACCGGTACTGAAGGCACTCGCCTCGCGGCTTTCGAAGGACGGGACCTTGGGAGTGATCGTAGAAGGCCATTGCGATGACCGCGGGACCGGTGAATACAATCTCGCGCTCGGCGACCGGCGGGCGAGCGCGACCAGGACCTACCTGGTGTCCCTCGGCATTCCTTCGAGCCGGATCCAGACGATCAGCTACGGCGAGGAAAAACCCGCCTGCAGCGATGCGACCGAACCGTGCTGGGCGAACAACCGGAGGGCCCATTTTGTCCTGACGCTTCCGAAGAAATAGCAGAAGATCCGGATAACACCATTAAAGAAGGGAGCCCGAGACTTCTCCGGCTCCCTTCTTTATAAAGCTCCCTGCTTATCGCTTCTCTTCTATCGCCTTCATGATGCCGCTCAGGATGGCGAAGGGATCCGGAGGACAACCGTGGACAGCGACATCGACGGGGATCACCTTACCGATGCCGCCCCGGGAGGCGTAGCTTTCTCCGAAGATCCCGCCATTGCAGGCGCAATCCCCCACGGCAACCACCAGTTTAGGAGCGGGCGTCGCCTCGTAGGTCCTCCTGAGGGCTCTCTCCATATTATGTGTTACGGGACCGGTAACCAGGAGCATATCCGCGAAGCGCGGCGAAGCGGTGAAACGGATGCCGTACCGTTCGCAGTTGTAGAGGGGATTATTGAGCGCATGGATCTCGAGCTCGCACCCGTTGCAGGAGCCGGCATCCACCTGCCGGATCGTGAGGCTCTTCCTGAACCGTCTTTTGACCGCCTCCTCGAGCCGCCCGCCCGCCGCTTCGATTCGGGCGTTTATCTCTCGAGGCATAGCTTCCGTGACAATGCCGGTACGGAGTATCTGATACAGTATTCTCATCATAGATCGTTCCCCGAATACGACTGATTGAAGCTTTTGTTGCAAAGGGGAAAGTCGGGAACGATATTCCCCGGTATCGCCTGCTCGAGCCCCAGCCAGTTGATGCTGGAGGGGTCCCTCACCATGCAGCGATTCACTTCCCCGCCCGGTCCTGACTGCAGCCAGTAGATGATCTCGCCGCGCCAGCCTTCGACCGCGGCAAAGCCGGCACGGTCAGCCTGGGGCGCTGCAACAGGCGCGGCGACCGGCCCGCCGGGGAGCGTTGCGAGCATCTCCCTTATGAGCCTGATAGACTCCCTCACTTCCTCGATCCTCACCCATGCCCGTGCATGCACATCTCCCGAGATGAGCACCGGCGCCTTCACCTCGATGCGGTCATACGGCGGAAACGGAACCTGCATGCGGCAGTCGAGGTTCAGGCCGCTCGCCCTCGCCACGATGCCGACCGCGCAGAGCTCCCGCGCCTTCTCGGGAGGAAGGGCGCCGGTATCCCGCACCCGGTCCTCGAGGGAGGAATTGTCGTCATACACCGCGACCAGCCTCTCGAACTCCCTCTCGAGGCACGTCATCTCATCGAGTACCGCCTTCCGGCCCTTTTCATCGATATCGGCGGCGACGCCGCCGGGAATGACCCTGTCCATCATGAAGCGGTGGCCGAAGAGCTCGCGGTTCGTGCGGAGGAGCATCTCCTTCAACCGTGTCATTTGATACAGCATGAAGGCGAAGGCCGCATCGTTGCAGATGGCGCCGATATCGCCTACATGGTTGGCGATGCGCTCGCGTTCGAGGAAGAGCGCCCGGAGCCAATGGGCCCTGTCAGGAGGCATGCATCCCGTCATCGACTCGAGCGCCCTGCAATAGGCGAGGCTGTGCGCCACCGTGGTATCCCCCGACACCCTCCCGGCGAGCCTGAAGCCTCCCTCCCATCCCAGGGACTCGAACCGCTTCTCGATCCCCTTATGCACATACCCGAGCCGTTCCTCGAGGTTGATGATATGCTCTCCCACCGCCTGGAAGCGGAAATGCCCGGGCTCGATGATGCCCGCATGGACCGGGCCGACGGGGATTTCATAGACGCCCTCTCCTTCTGCTCTGGACCAGCGGTACTCTCCTTTTACTCTCGGCAGCGGGCGCGATGCATCGAACGACTTCCGGAGCGGCCATGCATCCTGGGGCCAATCTTCGAACTTTATCCACGGACGCAAGTCCGGATGCCCGGCAGGCGCCACTCCCATGAGGCTGTGCATCTGCCGCTCGAAGCGGTACGCCGGGAGATACCTCTTGGTGAGGCTCGGGAACTCGGGATTCTCCACTGGCAGCTCCGCCCTCACGATCAGGTACTCGCCGCCCCACCGATAGCAGGCGTAGACACCGTAGCCCCCTCCGAAGGGGGTCTCGTCTGTCGCCCATTCCGCGGCGAGCAGGGCATAGGCCTTCTTCACTATCCTGGCGGCCTCTGCAAACTTCTCCCGCGGAACCGTGCAGCAGACGACCGAGGGGGGATACTGCCATTTGTGGAATTGAGCGCCCGTGCCCAGGGCTGCCGTCAACGCATCGATCAGGGTGCTCATTTCAGTATCTCCACCGCTTTATGGAACCACTGGTTGAGGAACCCCGGCATATACAATCCGAGTGCGAGCACGAGGGCCATATGCAGGAGCACCGGGATATGGGCCGCCTTCACGGGTTTCTGGTAAGAGGGCACTTCCCCCGATACCATTGCCTGCGCCTTCCTGAAGAGAGCGGCAAAGGCGACCCCGAGGCCCAGGAGGAGGAACGGCGTCATGAGCGGCGCGTCCTTGATGGTTGCGGTCAGGATAAGGAATTCGCTCGTAAAGACGCCGAACGGGGGCATGCCCGCGATCGCCATCACGCCGAGCATGAACCCCCAGCCGACGCGGGGATTCCCCCTGATGAGCCCCCGTATCCTGTCCATCTCCTGCGTCCGGTGCATCTGGGACGCGTGGCCGACGGTGAAGAAGATCGAGGACTTCGCCAGGCTGTGGACGAGCATATGGAGCAGCGCGCCGTAGGTCGCGAGGGGACCGCCCAGTCCGAACGCGAAGGTGGCTATGCCCATATGCTCTATCGACGAGTACGAGAACATCCGTTTTATGTCCTTCTGCCTGAGCAGGGAGAAGGCCGCGACGAGGATAGAGAGAATGCCGAAGCCCATCATGATATCCCCGGCGTGGTGGGACTGCGTCGAGCCGTCTACGAGGGCCTTGCAGCGCACCAGGGCGTAGAGGGCGATGTTCAGGAGCAGACCCGAGAGCACAGCCGAAATCGGGGTCGGGCCCTCGCTGTGCGCATCGGGAAGCCAGTTGTGGAGCGGGACGAGCCCCACTTTCGTGCCGTACCCGACCATCAGGAAAACAAACGCCAGCGAAAGCACGGTCGGCTCGAGCTTGTCGCTCAATTGGATCAGGTTCGTCCAGAGGAGGGCCTCGCCGCCCTCTCCCAGCACCCGCTCGGCGGCGAAGTACAGAAGGACGGTGCCGAAGAGCGCCTGCGCAATGCCGACCCCGCAGAGGATGAAGTATTTCCACGCCGCTTCGATCGCGGTCGGCGTGCGGTAGAGCGAGACCAGCAGGACGGTCGAGAGCGTGGCGAGCTCCATGGCTATCCAGAGGACGCCGACATTATTCGTGAGGAGGCAGAGGAGCATGGCGAATATGAAGAGCTGGAACATGGCGTGGTAGAAGCGCATCCGCCAATGGCCGACCCTGCCGTGCTCCCGCTCCGTTCTCATGTACCTCCTGCTGAACACGGCGGTGGTCATCGAGACGAACGAGGTGAGCACCGCGAGATAGACGCTGAAGGCGTCCACGAAAAAGAACTTCTTGCCGGCCAGCAGAGGGCCGCCTGAATACACCTCGAGCGCCAGCAGAACCCCTGCAATGAAGGTGGCTGCAGAGCCTGCTATATTGATCTCGGGCGCGCGTCTCCTGTCCCCGACAAAGGCGAGGACGAGCGCGGCAAGGAGCGGGACACCGAGGAGCACCAGCAGCATCATCTCAGGCTACTCCTCCTTCAGCCGCGCCATCTGATCGACATCGAGACTGTCGAAGGTGGTATTGATATGGAAAAAGAAGATGCCGAAAATAAAGGCGGCGATCAGGATGTCGATGGCTACGCCCAGCTCCACGACGAGCGGCATGCCGTAGGTGGCGCTCGTCGCCGCGAAAAAGAGGCCGTTCTCCATCGCCAGGAAGCCGATGATCTGGGTGACGGCGTGGCGCCTCGTGATCATCATCAGGAGCCCGATCATGACCGTCGCGAGCGCGATCGCGAGCACCGAGCGCGTGACGAACGTCGAGAGCTCGCGCACCGGCGCGGTGAGGTGATAGGAGAAGATAACGAGGCCGACGCCGATGAGCATGGTGACCGGCACCTTCACCGCCGTCTCGATCTCCTTGCGGATCTTCAACTTGTGGATGAGGACATGCAGGATGTAGGGAAGCAGTATCACCTTGAGCGAGAGCGTCAGCAAGGAGGAGAGGTAGAGGTGGCGCCTGTTTGCCATGTACCCGACAACAGCCGTGCTGACCGCGAGGAGGAGCCCCTGCCACGCGAAGAGGTGGATGAGACCGTATATTCTCCGCTGGACCAGCATGCCGAACGCGGTCAAAAGGACCATGGCCGCAAGGAAGTTCACGATCTGCGCCGTCGCCTGTACATCCACCTGTATACTCATATGAAACTCCAAACTCCGAATTCTAAAAAGTTTGTTTTTTGAAAAATTGGTTGTTGGAATTTATTTGTAATTTCATTATTGGAGCTTGGAATTTGCAGTTACTATACATATCACTCCAATATAAAGTGAGAGAGCATCCCGAGTGTCGCCAGGAGAAACGCGGACCCCAGGAATTCGGTGACCCGGAAGAGCCGCATCTTTGCGAGGCCGGTCTCGATCAGCACCAGGACGACTCCCGCGAGCCCGAACTTCATGACGAGATAAACGAGGGCGAGCGGCAGCGCCGCACTATTCCCCGCTTCCGCAATCCCCCACGGAACAAAAGCCGCCGTACCCAGCGCCATGAAGAGAAAGAGCTTCATCATGCCGGCCCATTCGACCAGGGCGAGATGCCTTCCCGAATACTCGAGGATCATCGCTTCGTGGATCATCGTGAGCTCGAGATGCGTCGCCGGGTTGTCGACCGGTATCCTGCCGGTCTCCGCCAGGGCGATCATCACAAACGCGAGAAACGCAAACGCGAGAGAGGGCCTCAGCACCAGGTGCAGATCGCTCCGGCCGATCACCGCCGCGATCTGCGAGAGCGAGGTAGACTTGCCCGCAAGCGACATGGTAAAGACCGCCATGAGCATCGCCGGCTCCGCAAGGGAGGCGATCATCATCTCGCGGCTCGACCCCATGCCGCCGAATGCGGTGCCGATGTCCATGCCCGCCAGCGCGGTAAAGAAGCGCGCAATGGCGAAGAGCGCGACGAGCGCGATGACATCGGCGGTCGCTGCCAGGGGCAGGTCGACCGAGAGGATCGGGATGATGCCTCCGGCGAGGAGCGTCGCCCCGAATACGAGATAGGGCGTGAAGCGGAAAAGCCACGAGGCGTTCTCCGCGAGCACCACGTCCTTTGCGAAGAGCTTCGCGATATCGCTGTAGGGCTGGAGCAGGCGCGGCGAACGGCGGCCCTGCGACCAGCACTTCACCATCCTCACCCACCCCGTAAAGAGCGGGGCGGCTCCGAGGAGGAGTGCGAGCTGCAGTATCTCTATGACCACCGGCGAACGGTTCATCGCACGAAGAGCAACAGCACGATAATCGTTACGAACGAATAAATAAGATACGCCTGGATGCGGCCCTGCTGGAGCCTTCCTACTTTCCTGGATATCCAGAAGCTCACGGTCGCGATCGGCGTATAAAGCCATCCCCATACACGGTCGCGCACCCGGAGGTAGTACGTGAGCTTCCGGGGGAAAGCGCTATGGCCGGGCTGCGGGCTCAGCCGGACCAGTTCCTTTACGGTGAAGAGATGACCGAATATCCTCCGGAACGGCATGGCGAAGGAGGTCCCGTTGTACTGCATCCTCCCGGTGAGCTTTTCGAACCCGCAGTCCCAGATCGGTCCGCGCCGGATCCTCCCCGGTCTGACATGCAGCAGCAGATATGCCGCAATGACGACTGACATGATGCCCAGCAGCACGATGATCCCGGAGTACGACGCCCGGTCAGGAGCGACGGGCGTCAGCCAGAGCCAGCCGTGGGTGCCTGCCGATGCGCTTATGGTAGAGCCCACCAGCTGGACCGGAACGGTGTCGAGCCAGCCGATGACAACGGTCGGCAGGATTCCGAGGAGCAGACAGGTAGCCGCAGCCATCCCCATCCCTATTCTCATGGACCAGCCGGCCTCGCGGACACGGGGCTTGTGCGGTCCCCGCCAGTGGCCCAGAAAGGTGATGCCGAAGGCCTTTACAAAAGCGGCTGCGGCAAGCGCGCCGGTAAGGGCGAGCAGAGCAGCGCCCACCGGCATGAGCAGTTTCAGCAGCGGCGCGGGCAGCGACGGCGAGAGCAGAAAGGCCTGGAAGGTGAGCCACTCCGATACGAACCCGTTAAAGGGCGGCAGCGCGGATATCGAGACACACCCGATGAGGAACAGCACCGAGGTCCACGGCATTGCATGAATGAGCCCCCCGAGCCGCTCCATACTGCGCTCGTTGGTGGCATGCAGCACGGCGCCCGCCCCCATGAAGAGGAGCCCCTTGAACATCGCATGATTGAGCGCGTGGTACACCGCCGCAGTGAGGGCGAGCGCCGCGATGACCGGCATACGGAACGACGTGAAGATCATGCAGAGCCCTATGCTCATAAAAATGATTCCGATATTCTCGATGCTCGAATAGGCGAGGAGCCTCTTGAGATCATTCTGCATCAGGGCAGAGAGGACGCCCACGACCGCGGAAATCAATCCCAGCACCACCACCAGCGCACCCCACCACCAGGGAAAGACCTTGATGAGATCGAAGGTTATCCTGATGACGCCGTATACGGCCGTCTTGAGCATGACCCCGCTCATCAGGGCCGAGACATTGGAGGGCGCCACCGGATGGGCCTCGGGAAGCCACACATGCAGGGGCATGATGCCCGCCTTTGCCCCAAAGCCGAACAGGGCGAGAAAGAACGCCGCCGCTGCCCACCCCTCCGGAAATGTCGACGCACGCATGGCGTCGAAGGTATACCCGCCGAAGTCCCTGAACCCGGTGGCGAGTCCTGCCATCACCCCGAAGGAGAGCAGGAGAGCGACCGCCCCGACATGCGCGATGACGAGGTAAAGAAACGCGGCCCTCCTGTTTTCAGGCTTTTCATCCTCGTGCAGCACGAGAAAGTACGAAGCCGCAGCCATCACCTCCCAGGAGATGAGAAAAAACAACGCATCGTCGGCGAGCACCACCATGAGCATGCCCGCGATGAAGAGGCTGTAAAAGACGAGGAGCCCGGTCACCGGCCGGCGCCCCATGAGGCCCTTGACATAGCCGATGGAATAGACGGACACGTACAAAGCGAGCAGGCCTACGGCGGTGAGAAAGAGGCCCGAAAGGGGATCGAGCCGGAGATGGAAGGGCAGGTCCGGAAGGCCGAGGCCGAGCACCGCCTTTTCGGTCGTACCGCTTCCCACTGCCCCGATGCCCGCTGCAACCGCGCACAACGAGGCGGCGGCAGCGAGCGAAAAACCCGCCTTGACCATGATTTCCTGGTGTTTTCTGAAAAGAGGGGCGGAAACCGCCAGCACCAAAAAAAGCAGGAGGGAAAGCGATGCGATATCCAGGGGTGAGAAGGTCATTCCGCGGCTCCGAATATCTCCGCCTCTTTCCGCGAGACCATAGCGAACAGCTCGGAAGGCGAGGCATGCTTCAGCGCCAGCATTATCTCCTCCTCTTTCAACAGGCGCAGCAGCTTGGCCTGGATCCTCAGGAAGCGCCGCTCGCTCTTGGGGAAGATGAAGAAGAGGGTATCGACCTCCTCGTTATCCAATGCTCCGAAGGGGATCGGTTCCGCGAGGCGGCACAAGGCTATCGAAGAGAGGGGAGCGGTGAACTCTTTAAACGGCCTCGGGTGGGGAAAGGCGATGCCGTGGCCGACGGCGGTCGAGCATATATGCTCCCGCTTCATGATCGCATCGAAGAGTCGTCCGGTATCGATCTGCGGGATGCGCGTCTTTATCATTTGGAGGCACGAGGCAATGGCCTGCTCCTTCGTCCGTCCGCTTATATGAAAGTAAATGCCGCCTCTTTCGAGGGGCCCGGCAAGGGAGATCGACTCCTCACGGGTAAGAGAGGTGTTCGTGAGCACTGCCTCACGCGGGAACTCCCGCGTATCCTCCACCCACGAGAGGATCTCCCGCCTGTCGAACCGCCACTGCCCGCCGACCCTGAAGCAGGGGATCGTTTCGTTCTTTATCATCCGGTATATCGTCTTCTCCGAAACGTTGAGCATCCCGGCAATATCTTTTACCCGTAAATTCATTGCGTGTCCATTATTGTCCTAAATTGGGAAACAATGTCGGTTATTCTCGGCGAAAACGTCGTAGTTTGTCAAGAGCGACTCAGGGCGGCTAATGGGATGAGCAGGGAAAAAGGCGCAAAGGACCATTACGGAATGATTCGAAAGGCGGATCGGCTCACTGCAGATGCCCTGCGGCCCGATGGCTGCAGGGCGGGGGCTCGGAAGAGAGGGAGGCGGCTACTCCTCCTTTTTCATGATTTTTTGTGCCGTGTCGTGCAGACCCTCTTCCGCAAAGGCGATCGCCGTCATGGCACGCTCGACCTTCTCCTGGAAGGCCTCCTTGATCTTCGCCACGAGGAGATCGATATCGGCAGGCTTCCTGAGGAAGTCGAACCCGCCGAGCTTCTTCGCCTCGGCCTCATCCTTTTCGGTGCCGTGGCCCGTAAGGATGATCACCTGGATCTGCTGCTTGACCTTTTTGACTTCACGGAGCACCTCGATGCCGTGCAGTCCCGGCATCTTCAGGTCCAGCACAATGACATCGGGCTCGGTCTTCTTTATGAAAGACAGGGCTTGCTCGCCGTCATAAACGGTATCCACGAGCAGATCCCTCATCTTGAGTCTCTGGGCGAGCGTATTCACAAAGGCCTCTTCATCGTCTACCAGCAGCACCTTGATGCTTTTCTTCTCTTTCACCATGCCTCCCGTACCCGTTTGATTGTTATAAACAATATAATCACCTCACCCTTTTATGTCAAGTCTGCCCGCTGCTGCCCTGCCTGGCGGCCGCGATCCCCGCTCCTGCGCGACACCGGCAGCGTTATCCGCACCTCCGAACCGCCCGTCTCGCTGACGAGCTCTCCGCCGAGCTCTCCGACCGTCTCTTGGAGCAGCTCGAAGGAGCAGGCAGCGACCGGCGCATCATCAGAGTCCGAGGGAGAATCCGGGGAGGAGCCGAGGGCCCCGCGGGTGACGAGGGTCACGCTCACCGCACCATTCAGCCCGGCGGTCTTGATGACGATCGTGCCGTTGCGCTCCAGCCTCTCCATGATCTCTTCCAGGAGGATAAAGATAACGAACTGCAGCCGCAGCGGGTCGCTCTCGAGTACGGGGACGCGGTCGTCGAAATCCCGCTCGAAGCTGATGCGGCGCTGCCGGGCAGAGCGGCTCATGAGAACGATGAGCTCTTCAACGGTCTCATTGACCCCGAAGGACGACAGGGGGCGGTCCATGCGATGGGCGAAACGGCCGAGATACCGGCAGAGGGAGGAGCTCCTGTTGACCTGGTGCTCTATGGATTTGAGCGTCTCGATGCTCTGGCGCGTATCGGCGCGGCCCGACGATCCGCCCATGGCGACAAGGTCGGCCATCAGCCCCGCCGACTCCTTGATCACCGCGAGGTGATTGCTGAGCTCATGGCTGAAGGAGGCGAGGACCTTCCCTATAAAGCTCAGCTGGCAGCTCCGCAGTCCCTGTCTCCGTTCCCTCGCCATCCTCAGCGCCTCCTGTCCGGAGCGTTCGTACGCCGCCGTTCGGCGGCGCTGCCGATCTTCTCCATGAGATCGTTCAGGTCCACCGGTTTGAGGAGGTACTCGAAGGGCACCTCCTTCATCCCCGCGCCGTGCTCATCCACCGCGCCGTGGCCGGTAAGCAGGATCACCTCTATGCCGGGGTCGAACTGCCTGATCGTATCCCGGATCTCGAGCCCTCCCATGCCCGGCATTCTCAGGTCTACGAGCACCACATCGGGAGGGTCGCTCTTGATGAGCGCAAAGGCGTCTTCCGCGCAGTAGACGGCCTTCGCATCATAGTTGCGGAGCTGCAGGCGCTCGGCGAGCGCCGAGACGAATTCGACCTCATCATCGACCAGGAGCACTTTTATCGGATTCACCCATTCCCTCCCTTTTCGCTCTTCGGAACAACCGGTATCTCGATCGTGAAGGCAGCCCCCTTGCCCTCCTCGCTCGCGACGACAATATCTCCCCCGAGCTTCTTCATGATCCCGTAGGATATGGCGAGCCCCAGCCCGGTCCCCTTCCCTTTCTCCTTGGTGGTAAAGAACGGATCGAAGATATGCTTCACTTTATCCCGGGGGATGCCGTGGCCGTTGTCGCGCACCACGACCTTTACGGTATAGGTATCCTTAACACCGGTCGAGACCGTGATCGCCCCTCCGTCCTCCACGGCATCGAGGGCGTTATTGATGATATTGAGCAGCACCTGCTCGAGCTGGGCCTTGTCGCTCTGGATGCGCGGGAGCTCTTTCAGGAGGTTCAGCTCCAGGCGGATGCTCCGGTAGAGGATCTCCCGCTCGAGGAAGCCGATCACCTCCCTGACCACATCGTTGAGATCGATGACCTCGTACACGACCTCCACCTTCCGGGCGAAGCCGAGGAGCCGGTGCGTGATGGTCCGGCAGCGGTTGACGCTTTCGAAAATGCCGTTGATCAGGGTGAGGAACTTTTCCCTGTGGGGAAAGTCAGCGGAAAGCTCGATGATATCTTTCATCAGCCCGGCCTTTTCATTGATGATGGCGAGCGGGTTATTGATCTCATGGGCGATGCCGGTGGCGAGGCGGCCTATCGAAGCGAGCTTGTTGGCGTGCTCCGACTCCGCGATCGCCTCCTCTTTTTTGCGGTCCGCCTCTTTGATCGAGTTGCCGAGGGTATTGGCCATGCGGACGCTCACCCCGATGCCGAAGACGATGAGCAGCCCCACGAGATAGAGCGCGGGCTGCTTCTTCCTGAGCAGCTCGTAGATCCTCGTGTTCACCGTCGACTTGATGACGATCCCGAGTATGAAGGGGGAACTGCCGATCGGCACGGAGCCGTACAGGGCCGGGCTGCCGTCGGGAAGCTCTATTTCCACTGTCGAGACGTTCCGGGCTGCCGGGGAGGCCGCAGGCGATATGCGCTCCACGATCTTGCCGTGGACCCGGAAAGGGGGCTGCAGCACGCCCCTTCGGCTGATCAGGAACGCATCGTCATTGCCTTCACGCTTCATCCGGACGACATGGCGGTACAGCGCATCCGCTTCGATCACCGCCCGGACGACCCAGAACGACTGTTCCGACGCGCCCCTGCCCTTTACGGCGATCGCAAGATGGGGCCGCTCTTCCGGGCCTATGAAGAGATCGCTGACATGGAGCCCGCTGCTCGCCGCCTCCCGGAACCACTCCGTACGGGAATAATCCGCCTCGTCCGTAACCTGCTGCCCTGCGCGCGCCCGCAGCATGCCCCTGCCGTCGGTCACTTCGAGCGTCGCCAGCTCGCCGAACTCTTTCTTGAATGTCTGAAAGACCCCGGCCAGCCGGCGCGGGTCCGAGAGCTGCTCATAGCCGTACACCGACACGAGGAGCTGGTGCTCGGATATCTTCTCCTTGATGAAGAACTCGATCGCCTGCTGTGTATGCTCGATCTGCCCGGTGAGCTGGTGCCGGAAGTCCTCCTCCATGATGCTCTGGAGCAGCAGGTACCCGATGATCATGACGAGGAGGAGGGGGATACCCGCTATGGCGTTAATGATGAAGAATATCCTTATCTTGAGGCTCTTGTAGCGGTCGCTGCCGAGCAGGTCGAGGGAATGATAGGGATGGAGCACCTTCTCGAGCAGCCTGCTCCTTTCGGGTGACACGCTCATTACGGGACCAGGAGCGTGGGCAGCTCCGACCGTTCCGCCATACGGTGCGATACACTGCCGAGAAAGAATTCATGAAGCCGGTCCTTGCCGGTGGTCCCCATGACGATCATGCTCGCATCGAACTCCCGCGAGAGGGAAAGGAGCTCCCGGACCTCGTCGCCCGCCGAAAGGTGCGGTTCCGCATCGATCCCCGCCTCCCTCAGCATCGCGCAGTACTGTTCGAGCCGCTCCTTGCTCTCCCTCTCGATGCGAAGGAGCTCGGACTGCTCCAGCCCTTTCGAAAGCTTCGAGCCTATGACGTGAGCGACGAGCGCCTTTGCCGCCACTCCTTTCAGGGAGAGGATAAACTCGAGGGCCTTTCTCGACGGCCCTGACCAGTCGGTGGCGAGGAGCGGCCGTTCGAAGATGCGGTCGTTGACACGGCTCACCGTCTCGCCGCTCCGTTCGAACTGGACCATGTACTTGTGGACCAGCACCGGTATCGGGCTCCGCCGCAGGATATCCATCGTATGCGAGCCTATGAAAAGGCTCTCCCCCATGGTCAGCCTTTTTCGCCCGACCACAATGAGGTCGACCCGCTCCCGCTGGGCGATGGCGAGTATCCGGGGCACCGCATCCCCCACCTCGATGACGATGGTGCTCGCTATCCCGGCGGAAGACAGGACCCGCTGCCAATCCTCGAAGCGTATCCTCGCCTCATTGCGCAGCCGCTCTTCTTCCTCTTTGAGGTAGCCGCCGAAAGGTACGAAGGCGACCTCCTCACGGGGGATGATATAGCTCAGGACAATCTCCCTGAGCCCTACGCGCCTGAGGGCCAGGAGCGTCTCGAGCGTATCGAAGGCGAGCTCCTTGAACTGGGTCGGGAAGAGCAGCTTCTCAATGTTCATCGCGCATGCACCATCCTTCCATGCTACGGCATGAAAAACAAGACCGTCACCAGGATAAAGACCGGGACCAGTATGGTTACGGAATATTTTATCATGTATCCGAAGAAGCTCGGCATCGGGGTCCCCGATTCCTCGGCGATCGAACGCACCATGAAGTTCGGGGCATTCCCGATATAGGTCGCGGCCCCGAAGAAGACCGCCCCGACCGAGATCGCCTGCAGGTAGAGCGGATGCCGCTCGATCAGCAGTCCTATCGCCTCGGCCTCGGGGAGGCCGGGAGAGAAGCTCCCTATGGCGGTGTTCAGGAAGGTGAGATAGGTCGGCGCATTATCGAGGAAGCTCGAAAGGATGCCCGTAATCCAGAAATAATGGTACGGCTCCCGCACCGTTTCTACGAGGAAGGCGAGCTCTCCCCTGGCGCCGGCCTGGAGTATCTTGAGAGGGGGCACCATCGTCAGGAAGATGCCCGCAAAGAGAAGGGCGACCTCCTTCATGGGGAACCAGGTGAACTCGTTCGCCTCGCGAAGCGTACGCGGGGTGGCGATCACCGAGAGCAGCGCTATCAGCACCAGCGCCGCATCCCTGACCACGTCCTGGAGACCGCGGTGGACACCGAGCACCGAGACCTCTCCCCACTTCGCTATGCCGCTCACCAGGACAGCCCCGATGATGCCGAGGAGAAAAAAGAGGTTATACCAGCCCTCGATCTTGAGCGGCTGTTTTACCCCGTCGTCAGGCGGCGCGCCGCCCTCTCTTTTATAAAAATAGGTATCCATAGCAAAGTAGACGACCAGCAGGGCTGCCGCAGCAACGGCCATGTGGGGCAGGATAGTGAACGTCCAGAAGAACGGCACGCCGCGGAGGAATCCCAGGAAGAGCGGCGGGTCCCCGAGAGGGGTGAGTGAGCCGCCGATATTGGCGACCAGGAAGATGAAAAAGACTACCATGAACGTCCTGTTCTTCCGGTGCGCATTGGCCCTCAGGAAAGGGCGTATGAGCAGCATGGCGGCCCCGGTCGTTCCCATCCACGAGGCCAGGACCGTCCCGACCGCGATGATCGCCGTATTGACCGCCGGCGTGCCGCGGAGCGTACCCCTGAGCAGGATCCCGCCCGACACGGCATAGAGCGAGCCGAGGAGGATAATAAAGGGAATATAATCGGCGAGCAGGATGTGGAGCAGCTCGTAAAGGGCGACCTCCCGATAGACGAGGAGAAAGGGGATAGAGAGCAGCAGCGCCCAGAATGCGGAGACCTTGCCGAAATGGTCGTGCCAGAACTTCGGTGCGAGCAGGGGAAACAGGGCGATGGAGAGGAGCATCCCCGCAAAAGGGATGGTGCTCCACAGCGGCAACACCTCGCCAATGTTTTCATGCGCGCTCATACTCTCACCCTCTTTACTCTATCACGTATTTTTTCCGCCGGGCCGCCGGTCACCGGCTGATCGCTCACCGTGTACCGACCGGCATTCCCAGAAGAGGCCATAGTATAACGACAGCAACACCAATAACCACGAGCAGGGCGAGGCTCATCAGCAGCCCGTGCTTGAAGAACTCCCGGGCGGTGAATTGTCCCGATTCGTAAGCGATAGCGTTGGGCGCCGTTCCGATAAGCAGCATGAAAGGCATCCCCGCGCTCACCAGTGATGTATAAAAGACGATGTCAGGGGAGACCCCCATATAAGGCGCGATTGCCAGCGATACCGGAAGCGAGATCGTGACGACCACCACGTTCGTCAGTATATTGGCGGCAACCAGGACGAAAAGCGCTGTGCCGAAAACAAACCCCAGCCAGGGAGCGTTCTGGAACAAGGCGAGCCACTTCACTGCCATCCATTGGGCTGCGCCCGTCTTCCAGAGGCAGAATCCTATGCTCACGGCGCCCCCGATGAGCAGGATGATATTCCAGGGGATATCCTCGAGCTCCTTTACCGTGAGCACCCTGAAGAGAAAGAAGAGCAGCGCTGCACTGAGTATCACGGCAGCCCTGTCCACGCTCTTCAGGGCGGGGACACAAGGCTGCAGCGACATAAGGACCACGGTACCGGCCACGATGCCGAGGACGAACCGCTCGGCCCTTGTCATGGGGCCGAGCTGCTGCGCCAATCTCCGGACCCGCTCTTTCAGGCCGGGGATACTCTTTTTTTCGGGCTTCAGAAAGAACACGAGATAACCCCAGATAAGGAATACCACGCCCCACCCTATGAGAAACAGGTATGCCGTAAGCTCGAAGAAATGTATCTCCCTTCCGGTGAACTCCCTGAACAGCGCTGCACCCGCGGCCGCACGGGCGGACCCGAAAAACGTCACGATGCTCCCGGCGCTCGCCGCATACGCCATGCCGATGAAAAGCGCCTTGCCGAAATTCGTCTGTTTTTCTCCTCCTCCATAGAGGGCGTAAATCGCCATAAGGACGGGAAAGACGGTCGCTGCAACAGCAGTGTGGGCCATGATATGGGAGAGCCCTGCGCTCAGCGCCAGGGCGCCGAAGAGAATCATACCGGTCCTTTCGCCGGCGACTTCGAGCATCTTATAGGCGCAGCGTTTGGTAAGCCCTGTCTTTGAGAACGCAAGCCCGATAATTACCGAACCGAAGATGAACATAACCGATGGATCCATGAAGTCCCTGAATGCTTCTCTTGCGGGGCGGATGCCGAACAGGACCTGAAAGACGCCGATGGCAATACTGGTTACGCCGATAGGGACTACTTCAAATATCCACCACACCGCGGCAAGCAGAAGCAGGCCGATCGATGCTTTTCCCTCCCTGGACAGGGGGATGGACCGCCCGGCAGGGTCGACGGCGTCCTGCAACGGCGGGGCACCGTAGATGAGCAGGAAGGCGGCGAATCCCGCTGCGATAAGCACAACCCTTTTCCGGTCGATCCCGGGTTTCGGAACGGCAATGGTCAACTCGGGAGGGGCTTCGGGCAAACCGGCATGCATCTTTCTCCGCTTTTCGGTCATGGCGCCCTAATCCTTCAGGATATCACCCGTCAGTTCCTCGAATATCTCCACGATCCTGACCATCCCGACAAGCTTCCTCTTGCCGTCCAGGACGGGCAGAAGGGTCAGATCATTGCGCAGCATCACATATGCCGCCTTGGTAACAGGATCGTCCGGTCCGACAAAGAACTTTGCCGGGACCATGATCTCGCTCACCGGCCGTTCTGCCGATTCCTTCGACTTGTCCGCATCCCACAGCGAAGAAAGCAGCGCAGCATCCTCGTCAAGCACCTGGGCTCTGCTCGGCGGCTTCAGGAAGGTCGGCTCCATGCCCCTCAGAATGCTCTTCAGGTTCAGCGTGCCGAGCAGATTGTACTTTTCATCGAAGACCAGGATACCCATGGGACTGAAGCACTTTTCATCGCTCGGCATCGTTGCCCTGAATATCCCGATCGCCTGCCTGATCGAGAACCAGTACGGTATATGGGGAAAGTCGAACACATCGACCATGATGGCGCTGACCACCCGCTCCTGTATCATAACGAACCCCCTTTCGCCCCCTTCTTCGCTGCACCACGCACAAGGCCGGCGGGAATACGAATAATGCCCCGGCCTCGGGATACTGCACCATAGCGGTGTTTTCATTATAATGCGCTAAAATTCCAATTAGCAATAGCTATCTTCGCAAGGGTACGCCGCGGCCCCAGGCCGGCAGGATGCATTGTCTTTTTGGGAAAAATACCTGATATAATTTCATATGTTCAATTTTTTCAAGAAAGGACCTGCCGGGACTCCCCGCGAGCCCGACCGCGGCGAGCTCTTCAGGAAGAAGTACCGTACCTTCCAGGAGCTCCTCGCGCACAACAATACGGTGCTCGAGCTCATGGCCGATATGGAAGAGAAGCTTTCCGGAGACTTCCTCTTCGACCGGCAGTATATCAACCGTACGGTCGATGCAACGGTCGGCGGTGTCCGCAGCATCGTGAACAGCCTGAATGCGCTCTCCGGCAGCGGGTACAGCCTCCTCCATGAGCGGCTCGACACGATAAGCGCCGCGATCAGCAGTGCCCTCTCCCGCACGGTCGAAATCCCGGTCAGCAGCTACACCGTTCCGTTAGACGAGATTACCAGGGATATGGCGGCGGTCGCGGGCGGCAAGATCGCCAACATGGGAGAGATCCGGAACCGCCTGCGGGTGCCCACGCCCGGCGGCTTCGTGATCACCACGTATGCGTACAAGCGCTTCATGGAGCACAACGGCTTCTTCGAACGTATCCATGCGCTGCTCAGCGATATCTCCCTCTCGGATGTGGAGGTCCTGGACCGGACGAGCCGGGATATCCAGGAGATGGTCACCGGCGGAACGCTGCCCGGTGACCTCCTCGCGGAGATTTCCGGCGCAGTCACCCGCCTCTGCAGCGGCAGGGAGAGCCTCAGGGTCTCGGTGCGGAGCAGCGCCCTCCAGGAAGACGGCGAGTTCAGCTTCGCGGGACAGTACGCGACATTTCTCAACGTCCCCTGCGCGCTGGTGGTGCAGAAATATAAGGAGGTCATCGCCAGCCTCTTCACCCCGCGGGCCCTCTTCTACTACAAGACGAAGGGGTTCAGCGAGAGCGACATGGCCATGGCGGTAGGGGTGCTGCCCATGATCGAAGCGCAGTCGGGGGGCGTCATGTATTCGCTCGATCCGAACAACCCTGACCGGGATACGGTTATCATCAGCGCCATCATGGGGCTCGGCAAGTGTGTGGTCGAGGGGATCGTGACTCCCGAAACCTATATCCTGTCGAAACATCCCGAACCGGATATCGTCGAGAAGAAGATCCCCCTGCAGGAGACGATGCTCCTCTGCAGGCCGGACGGCGGCCTGGACGAGATCCTCGTCCCCGCCGAGATGCGCGGGAAGCCGTCCCTTTCGGATATCCAGGTAAAGACCCTGGCTCACTATGCCCTCATCCTCGAACGCCACTACCGTTATCCCCAGGATATCGAGTGGGCGCTCGACAAGAATTTTCAGCCCTATATCCTCCAGACGCGGCCGCTCAGGGTCTTCACCGGGCAGAAGGCGAAGCCCGTTCCTCCCCGGATCAAGGGATACCATGTTCTCATCGACAAGGGGGTCATCGCCTGCAAGGGCATCGGCATCGGCAGGGCCCATATCGTACGGAGCGACGAGGACCTCGCCTCCTTTCCCGAAGGCGCCGTGCTCGTGGCGCGGCATACGTCGACGAAATTCGTAACGGTGATGAACAGGGCGAGCGCCATTATCACCGATGTGGGCGGGGTGACCGGCCATATGGCATCCCTGGCCCGGGAATTCCAGGTGCCGGCGATCCTCGATACCGAGAATGCGACCGAGGTGGTAAGCCACGGACAGGAGATCACCGTGGATGCCTTCAACTGCAACGTCTACGAGGGCCGCGTCAGCGAGCTCGTCGATTTCGTAGACCGCCGCGAGGATCCCCTCAAAGATACGCAGCTCTTCAGGACCCTCGAGCGGGTGCTGAAGCTGATCGTTCCTCTCAATCTCGTCGACCCCGAGGCGGATAACTTCACGCCCGAGCACTGCGCGACCCTGCACGATATCACGCGCTTCGCCCACGAAAAGGGCATGTACGAGATGTTCACCATCAGCGACGCGTCGGACGTGAAGCGGGGCGCGGGAGTGCGGCTGGTCGCGGGCATACCGACGGATATCTATGTGCTCGACCTGGGCGGCGGCATAGAAGAGACGGCGCAGGGGCTCAAGAAGATCATGCCCTCCCACGTCACCTCCATCCCTCTCCAGGCCTTCCTGAAGGGCCTCACCTCGATGCGGTGGCCCGATGCCGCTCCCCTCGACGCGAAGGGCTTCATGGGGATGATCGCCCATACCGCGACCATTCCCGAAGCGGACCTGGCAAAGGCGGGAGAGAACAGCTTCATCTTCATCTCGAATAAATACATGAATTTCGCCCTGAGGCTCGGCTACCACCTCTCCACGGTCGAAGCCTATGCAGGAGATACCGTCAATAACAACTATATAAAGTTCTTTTTCAAGGGGGGCGGCGCCGTGCGGGACCGCCGGATGCGGCGGGTCAGGCTCATCACGGAGCTCCTCAAAGAGATGGACTTTACCGTAACCGTTACGGATGACATCATCGACGCCATGCTGACGAAGTACAAGCGCTCGACGATCGAGGGGAAGCTGGAGGTCCTGGGCAGGCTTACGGCCTACACGAAGCAGCTCGACATGGTCATGTACAACGACGCCGTGACGGACATGTACATAAACGAGTTCATTTCGAAATACCTGCGGAAGCCTTCAGCGTAAGCGCATCCCTCCGTTGCAGTTACTGCTGTGCCTCTCTGCTCTTCAACTGCTCCCGGAGCTCTTCGTTTTCCTTCTGGAGCTTCGACCACTTCAGCGCTTTGTCGATCGTCAGGAGTATCTGCTCCTTGCGGAACGGCTTCGTAATGAAGTCGAAGCAGCCCTTCCCCATCGTCTCCATGGCCGATTCGAGGGTCGCATACGCGGTAATGATGATGACGGGGATATCCTTTCCCTCGGCCTTGAGCGCATCGAGCAGCTCCGATCCGTCGAGGCCCGGCATCTTCAGATCGGTGATGATGAGATCGTAGTCATCCCGCTTGACGAGCTGGAGGGCCTCCAGCGGGTTATTGGTGGTCGTCACTTCATAGGGGGTCTTCTCCCTGATGATCAAGCTGAGCAGCTTGAGCATGTCAGGTTCGTCATCGACGATAAGCAGCTTCTCGGGCATAGAGTCCTCCATTACGTTTTCAGGCAGATACGTTCCTTACCAAGCATATCCGTATTCTATCACAAGCTACTCCCCCTCCTTCACCGCTCTCGGTCCTCACTCCGCTTTCCCCACGTATGATCTACCCCGATGAGTGCCTCAGGTAATTGCCGGCAGGGTGACGATGAAGGTCGTCCCCGTCTCCCTCGCCTCATCGGCGGTCTTTGTCCTGAAGGTAATCGACCCTCCGTACTTCGTGACGATGCCGTAGCTGACCGAAAGCCCCAGCCCCGTCCCCTCTCCCACCTTCTTGGTCGTAAAGAGGGGGTCGAAGATCCTCGAGCGGTGCTCTTTCCTGATGCCGGTGCCGGTATCGGCAATCCTCACTTCGATGCCCCGTCCCTCGTCAACGACCATCCTGGTAGCAACGGTGAGCACGCCGCCCTTCTTCATGGCGGCGACGGCGTTATTGATGATATTGATGAAC
This sequence comes from Nitrospirota bacterium, assembly GCA_040752355.1. Taxonomy (NCBI): domain Bacteria; kingdom Pseudomonadati; phylum Nitrospirota; species Nitrospirota bacterium. Next base: position 25,759 of record JBFMHE010000021.1, read on the forward strand.
ACCTGCTGGAACTCCTCGGGCTCCCCTCGTGCCGCGGGGAGATCCCGCGCCAGGTTTTTCACCAGTTTTATTTTATTGACCGAGAGGGTGTTGCCGACGACCGCCAGCACCTCCTCGATGCTCTTGTTGACATCCACATTTTCTTCACGGTGCTCGGTACGGCGGGCAAAGCTCAGGAGGTTCTCGACCACCCTCTTGGCATTCAGCCCCTGCTTCTCGATCGTCTTCAGCATATCGTGCTCGTCGGAGCCGGTCGGCGCCTTCTCGAGGAGCAGGTCGGTGAAGCCGAGAATGATCGCGAGGGGATTGTTGATCTCGTGCGCCACCCCGGCAGCGAGCGTTCCCATCGAGGCGAGCTTCTCCGTATGGCACATCTGCTCGTGCATACTCATCCGCTCGGTGATGTCCCTGCCGATGCCGAGCACTTTATGGATCCCTCCCGATTCATCGACGAGGCCGCTGAAGTTGATGCTGAGCCACGAAACCTGCTCCCCTCTCCTGACCGAACAGGTCACCTGCTTGCTGGTGTTCGTATCGAACACTTCGTAGATCGCCCTGACGACGAGCTCCGCGTTCTCGCAGGAGAAGAGGTCGGCGATCGGCTCCCCGAGCACCTTGTCGGGCCGCTTCTGGAAGAACTGGTAGCCGTACCGGTTCATCGAGAGGACATGGCCCTCTCTGCTGAGCGTGAAGATGATGTCGTCGGCATGCTCGACGAGCGACCGGTACTGGTATTCGCGCTTCCTCAGCTCGCTCGTCTTTTCCTGCACTTCCCGTTTGAGCGAGCTCGACCACCGGAGCATGATGCTCATGATGAGCAGGCCGGACGAGATGATGACGAGTATGCCCACCCCCTGGAGCCAGAACTGGCGGACCTGTATGCTGTGGATGACCCCCTCGACCTCGCTCACCGGGGCCACGACCGCCACGGACCAGAGCGAGGCCTCTCGCGTGGCGTCGAGCCTGATAGGAGAGTAGGCGATCAGCTTCCTCATCTCCTCCTCTTTTCCCCGGTGCCATCCCGAAATGTACCAGCTCGTCCCCTCCTGCCCCTTCAGCATGCGCTCCTTCTGTATCTCGTTGATGCGCGCATAGGAGATGGTCGGTTTCCGCTCCTTCCGCACCTCGAAGGCGTTCTTGCCGACGAAGACGCGTTCCGGGTGATAGATGAAGGTGCCGTCATGGTCGATCACCCAGGAGTAGCCGGTCTTGCCCGACTGTATTCCCTTCATCACCTTTTGGGCGAGCGCCGTCACGTCGACGGCAAAGATCAGGACCCCGGCGAATTTGTTTGTCGGGATGCGGTGCGACTCATCGACCGAGCTCTGCCATACGGGAGTGGCCATCTTCATGATAAGCCGCTGCCCCTCGCCGCAGTCCACAAACGCGATGTCGGACATGGCGATCGTGCCCTTGTTCTCTTTCTTCCTGGCCCACTCGAGATAGTCCAGATCATCATGAGCCAGCGCATCGATCCGGTACGCATCGGCATCGGCGAGATGGACCCGGTACGTCTTCTCTTCCACGTACTTGATCCTCACTCCTCCTTCGTCCTTTATGCTCGAGAAGGTGATCATCATCCGCTTGCCCATGAACACCGCCTCCGAGTACTGCATTGAGGGAGAGAGGCTGAGCAGCAGGAGCTCGCGTCTGAGCAGGTTGAGGCTGTTCTGAATCTGGCTCGCCGCGTGCCGCGAGAGGACCAGCTGCTGCTGGTTGAAGTCCTCGAGCACGACCTCCTTCACCTTCTGCGCCGACATCCAGCCGAAGAGCAGAATCATGCCGAGGAAGAGAGCGCTGATGATAAGGGTGAGCTTTTTGTAATGCTTCAGGTAAATGCTGTGCCAGCATCGCGCAAGGTGCTCGGTTATGGCGGCGAGGAGGACCTTCATAGCGTTCCATCGTTCATCGCGGTATCCTCCTTATGATAAGGAAAGCTCCGGCAAACTATCAAGCGCCGGCGCTTCAGGACCGCGCCAAAGAAGAGGGCGGGAGAGTGGATACTCCCGCCCTTCGGTTATCTCACCCCGTGCTACAAGGGGAGCTTTACGACACAGACGGAGCAGGGGCTGTGGGTGACCACGCTCGAGGCGACGCTCCCGAGCCTGAGCCGTGATGAGGGGCCGAGCCCTCTGCTGCCGATAATGATCAGGTCCGCCTTCTCCCGTTCGGCATAATCGACAATGGTGTCGGGAATGGAGGTCGAGTCGACCACGAGGTTGCATGCCGAAGAGAGCTTATCCTTTTCCAGCACTGCTGAGGCCTCCTGGATGACCGCTTCAGCCCGCTTGCTCATGCGCGCCTTCACCCGCTCCCGCTCCCCGGCCGTAATCTCGAGATCGACCGCTTCGATGTAGGGCACGATGCTGATCAGGCAGACCTTCGCGTTCTTCGCCTTCGCATAGTCCGCGGCGAGCTTCACTGCTTCTCTCGAATGGATGGAGCCGTCAACCGGCACTATTATCTTCATCGCTTCTCCTTTGGCGCGTGATTAGTGTTTCGCCTTGCTCGTCGAAAGTCCTATACCCTCGAACAGGTAGTAGATGGCAAAGCCCCACCACATGGTATAGGCGACGTAGAAGATCAGCAGCCCCGTCATGAGCCCCGCCTTTTCGGTGACCTTCACTGCCGGGATGCCGTAGAAGTTATGCGACGTCTCGACCGCCTTCTTCATGACATCCGAGACGATCTTGGCCTCCTCGATCTTCCCGTCTTTCTTGAGCTGCTTGTCGAGCACCTTCATCACATTCCACCAGGTCACCATCACCTCTTTCTCGTCGAAGCCGTAGCGGCCCGAGACTGCGGCCCCGTCGTTCTTGAACATGGCGTCGGAGTCTTTGAGGGCAGCGTCCATGAGCCTGCCGAGATCGGCGTTTATCTTCAGCTCCGCGCCGGCGGCCTCGACCTGTGCGCCGGCGGTGCTGAGCACTTTGACCGCCTTGTCAGCCTGCTCGGGCTTTTCGAGCGCCACCGTCGTCGCTATGCCGGCACCCATGAACTTCTTGTTGCTCTCCGCGACCTTCGGGATGAAATAGGACGAGCCTTTGGAGAGCTTGTTGAACATATCGTCCGAGAAGACGAGCCCGTTCTTGCCGTCGCCGAAGACCGGCGAGAAGATGAGGATGAGCACGCCGAAGAACGAGAGGGCGAGGAACATCCCGATCGACAATGATTTCTTATTCGTCGTTGCCATGTTATGCTCCCTCCTTCATATTCGCTACCGCCACTTTTGCCTTTGCGTGCGCCACGCTTTCGTCTTCGCCGCGCAGGATCCCGATATTCGCGAAGAACTTCCCGATAACCCAGACACCGAAGATGCCGACCACCACCCAGAAGACGATATTGCCGACGAATTCGATGGTGCCTACGGCAGACTTCGACATGGTGACGTACTCGAGCTCGACGAGCTTCTTGGGAAGCGTGCTCGCCCTGTTGATGAAGCCGGCGATGATCGAAATCGCATAGAAGCCGAGGATATGCGTCCCTTTGACGACCTTCGTCACGAGCGCGCCGACCTGGATGCCGATGAGCGAGCCGATGAGCATGCCCATGGCCAGGGTGTAGAAGACGTAGCCGTAGATTGCGTACTGGGCGATAGAGGCCAGCCCGGCGGTAAAGATGATCTGGAGGATGTCGGTGCCGACCGTCGTCGTCGCCGAGACGCCGAAGAGATAGACGAACATGGGGAAGGTGATGAAGCCGCCGCCGACTCCCATGATGGCGGCGAGCACGCCGACGACCAGGCCGCCCATGGCGACGAAGACGCCCGAGATCTTCCTGCCGCCGCCGACGAGGTGCTCATCGAAGGTGATCATGGGAGGAAGGTTGACCGACTGGAGCTTTACCGCCAGCGCCGGCATCGTGTCAGGGCCGCTGTGCGCGCCGCCGCCGCTGCTGCTCTTTCTCGAACGCAGGAAATCGGCAAGGGCATAGAAGCCCAGGAACCCGAGCAGGACCGCGTAGACGAGGCTGATGAAGGCCTCGCTCAGGAGCGGGTCCTTGTTGTAGAGCGCCTTGTTGATGGCGCCGCCGATGAACGTCCCGACGCCCGAGCCGACGAGAAAGCCGACCGCGAGCTTCGTCGATACATTCCCCAGCTTCTTGTGCACTGTCGTGCCCATAATCGCCTTGGCAAAGATATGGAAGACGTCCGTTCCCACGGCGAGGATTCCCTTGACGCCCGCAGCCATCAGGGCGGGGGTGATGATGAAGCCGCCGCCCGCGCCGATGCAGCCGGTGATGAGCCCGGCAGCGAGGCCGATGGCGATCGAGACCAGGAAGATGGTGGTGGAGTAGAACGCAGGCGCATACGCCGTCTTGCCGCCGAGCATCGAGCCGGCTTCCGAAAAGCTTACCGCAAAAATGGGGAGAAGCAGGATAAGCAGGATGAGGAGCTTCTTGCGGGTCCGTACGATGTTCATCGAGACCTCATAGTCCCATTTGGCATACGCCATCGACCCGGCCATGAGAAATTCATAAAGCCTTCTTGGGTAACTCATTGTCTTTGACCTCCCGGATGTTGTTAATGTCCTTTGATTCGTTCGAATTCAGTCTGAATCTTGTATTTTGTGCCGCTCCCGTACAGCCGTGTATACGCAATCGGGGTCCCGTCCGAACCGATGAGGAGCCGGTGCAGGAGCAGTCCCGGGGCGTTCTCGGGCACTCTCAGGATGTCCGCCACATTCCCTCTCAGCTCGGTCACTCCTATCGTCTGTATTACCTTATAGATTTTTCTTACCGCCTTTTCCTGTATCAGATCGTAGAACGAGGTCCTGCAGATATCCTCATCCTCGATGCCGGGAAACATGGGTAAGGGAATAAACGATTCCTCGATGTAGGCCGGCTCGCCTTCGACCATGCGTTTGCAGAGAATATAATAGATCGCCTCCGCTGCCCCGAGGTACGGCGTGACATCCTCCGTTGATTCCATCACTCCCCGTGCCAGTAGTTCTCGCTCTGTCTTCACCCCCTCTCCGAACATGTCTTCCGTGAGTCTCGTCTTCATCGCCACCCCCAGGTGAGGGGTAGACGGCGTCACAAAGGTCCCCTTTCCCTGCTGGCGCTTCAGGTATCCATCCCTGACCAGCTCTGCTATCGCGATCCGGATAGTGGCCTTGCTGACATCATAGGTTCTGCAGAGCTCGTCCTCGGTAGGGATCTGGACGCCGCCGGGCCATTCACCCTTCTCGATTTTCCCCCTTATTATCGAGTAGATCTGGACATACAGTTTCTGCTGGCTATCTCTGTCTACCGTTTCTCCTATCATCAGGTGTATATCCTCTTAGGTCTTTATAATGATCCGCTTCATAAAAAAAATTAATGTGCAGGGCTGCACATTAATTTTTCTTCCGCTCAGACTGTCTTCAAAACCGCCCTGGAGTCGGCCAAGGCCGTCTCACGCTCGATCTCCTCCTCGTTTAACGCCTCTTTGACGAGGCGCCGTGCGGTCTCGAGCTCTCCGGCTTCGGCAAAGGTAACGGATACCATCATGTCTTCGACCATCTTCATGAGCTTCTTCATAGCATCCTCGCTTCCTTAGTGGTTAAGCGTCTGCCCTTACCTCTACCGTTCTGAAAAGCAAGCTGCGTGCCAGAATCGATCTGATTGAAAAATATTGATTTTTAGAGAGACGAGCTAAGCGAGCAGCAATTTTTTAATGCAGGCTTGAGAGAGACACTAATAATAATCAATATAAATCAATTTGTTTAAAGCAACATTTTATTTCACAGAAACATCATGTTGCTATCTTCAGCTCTTTGATCTTGCGCTGGAGCTGCTGGCGATGGATGCCGAGCTCTTCGGCAGCCTTCGATATGTTGCCGCGGGTCTTCTGGAGGGCTGACCATATCAGCTCGCGCTCGACATTCGAGAGGGCGTCCCTGAGGTGAGGCACCGTGGTCCTCCTCCGGGAGGGCGCCTGGAGCAGGGAGGGGGGCAGGTCGGCAGGGAGGATCGAGGGGCTCTGCGCAAAGGATATGGCCCGTTCGATGATATTCTCGAGCTCCCGCACGTTGCCCGGATAAGCGTGCTTGAGCAGAACAGCCATCGCGTCGTCGGTGATGGACTTGATCAGGATATCCTTCCGCTTCGGTGCGTGCTTCTCTATGAAATGCTCGACGAGGAGCGGGATATCGTCGGTCCGCTCCCTGAGCGCCGGGAGGTGAATATTGATGACATTCAGCCTGAAGAACAGGTCCTCCCTGAAGGTGCGGCGTCCGCACTCTTTCTTGATATCCTTGTTCGTCGCCGCGATGATGCGCACATCGATCTTTATCGGCCGCTTCCCCCCTATCCTCATGATCTCATTCTCCTGGAGCACCCGCAGGATCTTCACCTGGAAGAGCGCAGAAACGTCGCCGATCTCGTCGAAGAATACCGTCCCCCCGTCGGCGAGCTCGAAGAGCCCCATCTTGGTATAGTTCGCGCCGGTGAACGCGCCCTTCTCGAAGCCGAAGAGCTCCGATTCGAGGAGCGTATCGGGAATGGCGCTGCAGTTGATCGTCATGAACGAGCGCTCGCTCCGGGGGCTCCAGCGGTGGATCGCCCGGGCAACGAGCTCCTTGCCCGTACCGCTGTCGCCGGTGATGAGGACGTTGCTCTCGCTCACGGCCGCCTTCTTTATCAGGCCGAAGACCTCCTGCATGGGGGCGCTCGTGCCGATGATCTCGTCGAAGCCGTATTTGTTGGTGAGTATGGTCCTTTTATACCTGCCGATAACCTCGCTTACCACATCGGCGGTGAGCGGCTTTTCGAGAAAATCGCTCGCCCCGAGCTTCAGCGCCTCGACGGCATGCTTTATGCCGCCGCCGGAAAAAGCGATGACCGGCATCTGCTGGCGGAGGTCGAGCAGCTTCTGCTGCCAGCCCTCGGTATCGAGATCGAGAAACGCTATATCGTAGGCATAGCCATCGGCTTTCTGTTTCGACGAGTGCGCTTCGGGTGCGAACCCGCGCTGCCTGAAAAGCTCGTAGATCGCCTTGGCTTCATTCGAGACGACTACTATATTAAGCATAGACCTATTGTAATATAAGGAGGAGACGGGAGGAAAGGAGGAGAGGAGCCGGCCGCGCCTCCTCTCCCCGCATGCAGCAAACGCTTACGAGGTCTTGGCGACGAGCACCGCCGCGGGAGAGAGCGCGATAACGCGCTCGGCAACGCTCCCGATGAGGAGGCGGTCGACGCCGGTCCTCCCGTGCGTGCCCATGATCGCCATATCGATGCCTTTCTGCCTGATCGTCTCGACAATCACGTCCTGGGGCCTTCCGACCGCGGTCATTATCTCGACGGCGAGACCTTCCCTGTCCGCATCCCGCCTCACCTTCTCGACATTCTCCTCGGCCCGCCCGAGCCGGTCCTCCCTCTGCGCTACCGAAAGGGCGACGATCGTCTTGAACTGCCGGCACCGCCTGCCCATGCTGAGCATCTCGCGCTCCGCCGCCTCGCTGTACCTCGAGCCGTCGGTGGCGAGCAGTACATGCTCACCGCGCATCGTTGCGTCCTTCGGGACGACCAGCACCTTGCAGGGAGCATAGCCTATCACCTTGGCGGTGACGCTTCCCATGAGCATCTTCTTCAGCCCGGTCATGCCGCGCCTGCCCATGACAATGACGTCGACCCTCCTCTTTTCCGCCTCCTCGATAATCGCCCTGTCCGGACGGTCATGCCTCCGTACGATCGCCTCGCACTCGATGTTCTCTTCTGCGGCGGCTTCCCGGATCAGGTCGAGGTGGGCGCGGGCTTCGCTCTCTATCTGGGCCACCACCTTCTGCCCCTCGGTCTCGAATTCGGGATTGAACTCCAGAACGCGCAGCGCCGTAAGCTTGATGGTGCCGCATTCGCGGGCGAGGTTGATCGCCGCCCTGATGGCCCCGGCGCTGTAGTCCGATCCGTCGGTGCAGAGCAGGATCGATTTGAGCTCACCCATGAAATGGGGAGTGCCGCTCTCCTGGCCTCCCATACTAGTGGCCTCCCGACTTCAGGAGACCCGATGCGGCGAGCACCAGCACCAGGACCTCGAGGATCGCCAGGACGCCGTATACCGTATCCTTGTTCCTGAAGAGTATCGGCACTATGCGTATGTAGCAGAGAATGGTCACGCCCGCGAGAAAGGCGATCCCGATGAAGTTGAGGAAATCCCCCTTGCCGAGCATGCCGAGCCACGCCCACCCGGGATGAATTCCGGTCGCCTCAAGGTACTTGTGCACCGGCATGCCCCAGTAGTTCGGGAGATCGTTCACCGGGATATAGGGAGTGAGTATCCCTGACACATACACAATGAAGGTGATGACCAGCATCACGAGCCCCAGCTTCATCCCCAGGTCGAGGAGCTTTGCATAGGCAAGCTGTTCTTCGGTCGCTTTCAATTTATTATTCATGAATAGTTCTCCTCCTTCAGTTCCAGATGCCGAGACCCTTGAGCAGCGCGCGGCCCCCGGCAAAGAGCAGCATGACTATGACGATGTACCGCACCGCCGCCGGCTTCGTCTTCGCGAGGATCCTCACGCCGACGATAGAGCCGAGCATGATGCCGATGATCGACGGCACCACCATCATCGGCAGCACGGCGCCGTTGTTGACATAGATCCATGCAGCCGACGTGTCGGTGATCGAGAGAAGGAACTTGCTCGTGGCGACCGACACCTTGAGGGGAGCGCCCATCATGAGGTTCAGCACCGGCACATTCGCCCACCCGGCGCCGAGACCGAACATGCCCGCCATAACGCCGATGATGACGAACGTCGCCAGCCCCTGCTTCGTCCGGTGCACCTGCCAGTTTACCGACTGGCCGGTGGACGCTTCGTAGTAGATGCCGTTGATCCTGAGCGCCGTCGAAAGCGCGTCCGGTTGTTTGACCTCGGGATACTCCGACTTCTTGGCCATGAGCATGATGCCGACGATGCCGAGGATCGTCGCCCCCAGCGCGGTCTGGACCACGTTCGTGGGCAGCGCGAGGCCGAGCATAGCGCCGACGATAGCGCAGGCCGAGGCTATGAGTGCAACCGGCAGCGCCAGCCTCAGATCGGCCATCCCCTTTTTCAGGAGGCCGGGGCCGGCGGCAAGCGCTCCCGCGAGGGCGACGAGGAGTCCCGCCCCCCTCACGAAATCGAGATGAAAAGGAAAGAATCCCCCGATGATCGGGACGAAGAGAACACCGCCGCCGACGCCTCCCAGGACGGCGACGATGCCGAGCAGGAAGGTCACGACGAAGAGAACCAGCGGCCACCCCCACCACGGCATTGACGACGATGCAGCCGGTGCGGCGGAAGCGGCCTCGGGCGACGCCATTGCCGGGCCGGCCGTGAAGAGCGCTGCCGCCGCAATGGTCACGACGAGAATGAAGAGTGCATAGCGTTGTAACATGGCGTACGTCTTTCCTCCTCCATAGTATGGTTTTATCGTATCCTCTCGAAGTCCGTCTGAAACTTGTAGCGGTCGCTCCTGCCGAGGAACCGCGTATACGCCACCGGCGTGCCGTCCGAGCTGAGCATGAGACGGTGGACCACCAGCACGGGAACGCCCTCGGCGAGATCGAGGTAGCGGGCAGCGTCTCCCGACGCCTGGGCGACCTCTATGGTCTGTATGACTTTAAATATCTTTTTTACGCCCTTTTCCTGCAGCACCGCGTACAGCGAGCTGTTCTTCATATCCACCAGCGCGATATCGGGGAGCATTTCCTGGGGAATGAACGATTCCTCCAGGTATGCCGCCTCGCCCCCCACCATGCGCCTGCAGAGGACGTGATATATTCTATCATCAGTCTTGAGATAGTGCTGCGCATCGCGAAGGCCTTCGCGAATCTCTTTAAAAAGCACCTCTTTCTCGACCCTCACCTCCTCTCCGAACATGTCTTCCGTCAGGCGCGTCCTCATCGCGAGCCCGACGCCCGGCAGGACAGAATGGACGAAGGTCCCCTTGCCCTGCACCTTCATAAGATAGCCGTCGGCAACGAGGTTGTTAATCGCCTGCCTGACTGTAATCTTGCTTACGTTATAGCGTTTGCAGAGCTCCTCTTCTGTCGGGATCTGCCGGCCGAGCTCCCATGTCCCCGAGTGGATTTCGTCGAGAAATATCCTCGTGAGCTGGATATAGAGCTTCTCCTGGTTGAACCGGTCGACTGCTTTGTTGTGAAGCGGAAATGTTTCATTTTGCATCATGACGACATGATATTATAATGACCTTATCAAGTCAAGGAAATTCGCTCTTTTCCGCTATTAATAATGGTGATACCTGTATAAAAGGCTCTGCAATACAGCAGCAGCGGCTATTTTCATTGATTTTTTTATGCATTTAAGGTAAATTCATCGTCATGGTGAGAAGGACGCTCCTCTGCGCACTCCTGGCAGCTGCAGCAGTGCTGCTCCTTTGCCCTCTGTCCTTTTCTGAAGAGAGAGCAGACACTACAAGCGTGCATATAGGGATCGTCCCTTTCTACACACCCGAATCCATCTGGCGCTCCTACTCGCCGCTCGTACGCTACCTCAATGAGACAACAGCCCTTCAATGGAAGCTGAAGCTCTTCAATAGCCACAACGCGATCATCAACGGCATATGCTCCGGCGAGATCGACATCGCCTTTCTCGGCCCGGTCCCCTTCGGACGCGCCAGCACGCAGTGCGGCGCCCGGCCCCTCCTGGTGGCGATCGGCAAAAACGGCAAACCCTACTACCACTCCGTCATTGTAACCGCCCGCACCTCGATCGAAACCATCGGCGATGTCCGGGGGAAGAGATTCGCCCTGTACAAGCATTCCACTGCATCGTATGTGCTTCCCCTGAAGATGCTGGAGGACGAGGGCATCGCTCTCGAGGAGATCACGCCCGTCTATTACACAAGCCAGGACAGGATCGTCGATGCGCTCATCAGGCACGAGGCAGATGCCGCGGGGGTCAAAGAGAGCCTCTACGAGAAATTCAAAAAGCTCAATCTCAGGAAGCTCAAGATCTCCGAACCGCTCCCCAACTTCGTCTTCTGCACTGCGCCGAATACCGGACCGGAAATTGCCGAGGCGTTTTCGACGGCGCTCCTCAGGCTCAAGCCGCGCTCCCGTAAAGCCGATAAGAAGATTACGGGCGAATGGGACGAAGAGATCAGGTACGGCTTCATGAAACCGCCTGCGACCTTTCTCCGTGACATAGCACGCATACAGGAGCTGGACAACCGGTACCGTCAATGAGGATTGCAAAGAACAGCCTGGTCTTCAAGATCCTTGTCCCCTCTCTTCTCTTCATCGCGCTCGTTGCCCTCTGCATGCTCTTCTTCGCGGAGAGCATAATAACCGGCATCCTCGAGGACTATCATGCGTTTGGGACGCTGATGCACTCCCGCGAGGTGCAGCGTATTCTCGACAGGACCGTCACCGAGCTGGTCTCCGCGCACCTCCTCGACAACGAGATCGTCGTCGAGGCCAAGAAGGGCATAGTCATCGAAGAGATTCTCTCCTACTGGGCGCGGAACAATCTCAAAGGATTTGTCCTGGATACGAAAGGGGCGGTCGTCGTCTCCTCCCATAAGGACCTTCCCCTCGCTCAGCTGGCCCCCCCCGCGGCAAAGCCGGGAGGCTTCCATGTCGATGAGGGCGGCTCGCACCTGCAAGGGTATGCCCTGGAGTTCCCTGCATGGCAATGGATGGTCGTCACGGTCTCGTCGCCGAAAACGCTCCTGTCGTACAATAAAAACACCGTTCTCCTGGTCCCCCTCATCGGCATAGGCTCTCTTCTCATGCTGGTCAGCATCGCCTTCGTGCTCAACCGGAACCTGCGGCGGCCCATTCAGGCCATCACCGCCGATATCAGGGACGGCAGCGCGATCAGGACAACCGGCATCGCCGAGCTCGATACCATCGCTTCGGCCACCAACGAGGCGTTCAGGAAACTCTCGAAAAAGACCGAGCAGTGCCAGACACTGCACAGCATCGCCCTCTCGCTCAACGAGTTCTCGGAGACGGAGACGCTCCTCGAGCTGGTCATCGACAGTGCGCATACCCTCATCGATGCCGAATGCGCGGCACTGGTCCTCTTCACCGATACCGGTGAGGTAAAGAGGCTCATCACGAGGGGGAACTGCCCCGCCGACGCAGAGGGATTCTCCCTGAGCGGAGACGTCCCCGCCTTTCCGCAGCTCTCCCTGCTGCCCCAGCGCATGAACGGCTTCCCGGACAGCTCCCTCCCGGCAGGGACGCCTCCCGGGGGACCGCTGCCGCTGCGCCATCTCCTCTCCCATCCCCTCCTCTCCGATACCGGGAAGGCCCTCGGCACGCTCCTCTTCATCAACAAGGAAGGGGGATTTACGGATGACGACGAGAACATACTCGCGGCGATCGCTGCGGATGCCTCGGTCGCGCTGAATAAGTCCGAAGGCCTGGCGCAGCTGAAGCGCTTCAAGGACGTGATCGACTCGGCCTTCGATATCATCATGATCACCAATACCGACGGCGCCATCACCTATGTGAATCCGGCCTTCGAGCAGGTGACGGGCTATGAGGCAAAGGAGGTGCTGGGCAAGGACACCAGCATCCTCCACAGCGGGTTTCACGACGAGACGTTCTACCGGGAGCTCTGGAGCGGCATCAGGGCAGGCAACATCTGGAAGGGAGAATTCGTCAACAGGAAGAAGAGCGGGGATATCTACCATACGTCCGCCGTTATCTTCCCCATTCAGACGGAAGGGGGCCCAAACTACGCCTCGATCCAGCGGGACGTTACCCAGGAGAAGCGGCTCTACGAGCAGCTTCTGCGCGCCCAGAAGATGGAGGCGATCGGCACTCTCGCCGGCGGCATCGCCCACGATTTCAACAATCTCCTCACCGCCATTCTCGGGTACTCGGAAATCATACTGCACACGGCAAAGGAGGGGGATCCCTTCTTCAAGCCGGCGTCGATCATTCACCATGCCGCCGAACGAGGAGCCGATCTCGCCCGGAAGATACTTACGATATCGAGGAAGGAGAAGCTCGAGACGAAGCCGCTCCAGGTAAACGAGATCATCAGCAGCTGCATGGAGCTGCTCCAGCGCAGCTTCCCCAAAAACATCGACATGGTGGTGACACTCGCGAAGGATATTCCGCTGATAAAGGCGGACCCCTCACAGATGCAGCAGGTCATCATGAACCTCGCCGTGAATGCACGGGATGCGATGCCCCAGGGGGGCGTCCTGATCATCGAGACCGCGCTCGTGGGCGCCGAAAACGGCGCTGCCGCGGTGCTGCCGTCGGAGCAGGCCGGCTTCATCAAGATATCGGTCTCCGACACCGGCACAGGTATGGATAAAGATACACAGCGAAAGATATTCGATCCCTTCTTCACCACCAAGGCCACGGGGCAAGGGACGGGCCTCGGCCTCTATATCGTCCATTCGGTCACGAGCAACCACGGCGGTTACATCAACCTCTACAGCGAGCCCGGCAAAGGGACGCGGTTCACCCTCTATCTGCCGGTCACCCGTGAGCGGGAAGTGGAGCAGCTCTACGAGGCAGAGGACCTCCGGGGTTCGGGGACCGTGCTCGTCATCGATGACGAGGCCCATATCAGGGAGCTCTGCAGGGACCTGCTCGTCCCCCTCGGGTACACGGTGCTCACCGCAGGAAACGGCAGTGAGGGGATAAGCCTCTTCAGGCAGAACCAGGACGACGTGGCGCTCGTCATCCTCGACATGATCATGCCGGGGATGGGCGGCAATGAGGTCTTCCAGACGCTGAGGACTATCAATCCCTCCGTCAAGGTCGTGCTCTGCTCAGGCTACAGCTACAACGGCTTTGCCGGCATCGATACGCTGCTCAAGAGCGGCGCGCAGTCCTTCATCCAGAAACCCTTCACCCGCATCTCCCTCGCCAGAACCGTCAGGACCGTCCTCGGAAGCTGACCGACTCCGTTTCAATTGATAAACGCTGTCCCTTGAGCTAAGATAATATTATTATTTAGAGGATCTGACGTAATGAGGAAGGGAGTCGGACGAGGCAGACTCCAAGCTCTTTCATTTCGTTAGAGACTTCTCTATTCTCCGGGAGGGTTACCATGGCCGAAGCGACCATAAAGATCGAGGGCATGAGCTGCCAGCACTGCGTTATGAGAACGAAGAAAGCGATCGATGCCGTTGCAGGAGTGACGAAGTCGGATGTCGCCGTAGGGAGCGCGGTGGTGACGTATGACGAAGGCACGGTAAAAAAAGAGGAGATCGAAGCAGCCATCGAAAAAGCAGGATATAAAGTCATCCGCTCGTAGTATTCAGCTATCAGCTATCAGCGATCAGCTTAGAGCCTCCAAAAAAACATCGCAGCATGGACTACGAGCGTAAGGCGCCTTTCGTTTTATCAGTGATGTAGGCGACGAGGGCAGTGTGCACGGGATCGATCTCTTCGTCGGTGAGGGTCCGGTCCGCTGCCCGATACCGTACGGTAAAGGCGATGCTCTTCTTTCCTTCAGGAATATTCTTGCCCTGGTACACATCGAAGAGAGCGACCTCTTCGATCAGGTCCGCAGGATAGGACCGCAGCCAGTCCAGAACCGCTGCGGCCTCGAGGCCGGCATCGACAATGAGCGCCGTATCGCGTTCGATATACGGGAACCGCGGCAGGGGACGGTACTTCAGCATCTGTACCGTGAAGGGCAGGAGCAGGTCGATATCGAGCTCCATCACGACGACAGCGGGCTTCTGCGCCTTGATCTCGAGCGCGTCCCGCACCACCGGAGAGAGCGTCCCGATATACCCGACTTTGCTCCCCTCTATCATGATATCGGCCGCCTGTCCCGGATGGAGAAAGGGTTCGGCAGACCTGACGAAGGTGTATTCACGAATCTTCAGGTCATCGAAGAGCGCCTCGACAGCTCCCTTGACGACGAAGAACTCCTGCGTCTCCTCCCGGTAAAGGGACTTGGTCTTTTCACGGTAGAGCAGAGCGGCGCCATGATGCCGCTCGAGCGGAAGCGTGCCGTCGGCCCCTGCGACAAAGACACGGGAGAGCTCGAACAGCCTGAAGTCCCTGTTGCCGTGGGAGGCGTTATGCGCCATGTTCCGCAGCAGGGAGGGGACGAGCGTAGTACGGAGCAACGATTCCTCGGTCCGCAAGGGATTCTTTATACGGACGCACTTCCTCCGCCGGTCCGGGGCGGCGATTCCCAGAAGATCGAGGTCCTGCTCGCCCATGAAGCTGAGGTTGATCACCTCGGTGAAACCGGTCTTCAGCAACGACTGCTTCACTTCGTGGAGCGCCCTCTCGTAGAACCTCTTCCCGGTCGCTCCCTCACCCTCAACGAGGCGCTCACTGGCAGCATCGGAGATGCCGAGGGTCGCTTTCGGCAGGACCGCGGGGATGCGCTCATAGCCGCAGGTCCGGGCAACCTCCTCGATGATATCCGCATCCCTCTTCACGTCGCCCCGGTAGACGGGAGGACGCACCGACATGAGGCCCCCTGACTCCTCAATGGAGAATCCCAGCTTCTCGAGCGAGGCGACCATCTCGGTTGTCGACAGCGACAGTCCCAGGACCCTGTTGACCTTATCGGCCGAAAGGGATATCTCCGCAGGGACATGCTTCCGGGGATAGATATCGATCTTGCCGTAGATCATCCCGTCGGCGACCTCTTTCATGAGATAGGCGGTCCTGTCGAGGGCCTTCTTGAGCATCTTGATATCCGTGCCCCGCTCGAAGCGGTACGACGCCTCGGTCTTGAGCCCCAGCGTCTTCGAGGTCTTCCGCACCGAGACCGGATCGAAATACGCGCTCTCGATGAAGATATCCACGGTCGTCCCGCTCACCTCGGTCTCCTGCCCGCCCATAACGCCGGCCACTGCCACCGGCCGAACCGCGTCCCATATGAGCAGGGCGTCCCCCGGGATCTCGCGCTCGACGCCGTCGAGTGTGGTCAATTTCGCCGTCGCGCCCTTCCCCATGGCCGTTGCGGGCGTCGCGACGCGAATGCGGTGGCCCTTGAGCGTCGCGAGGTCGAAGGCATGGAGAGGATGGCCGAGCTCGAGGAGCACATAATTCGTCACATCGACGACGTTGTTGATCGCCCTCAGGCCGCACTTCTCGAGGCGGCGTTTCAGCCAGTCGGGGGATTCCCCTATGGTGAGGTTTCTGACGATCCTCCCGGCATAGCGGTGGCAGAGATCGACGTCCAGGATATCGACATTGAAGTCGAGCTCCCCCGGTTCCGCCATGATGTCATGCTCGGGGATGGTCAGCTCCATGTCGTAGGCGGCGGAAAGCTCACGCGCAATACCCACGACGCTGAGGCAGTCCGGCCTGTTGGGCGTCACGTTCACCTCGAAGATCGCATCGCCGTCGACCCGCTCGACAGCCTCTATTTCGAGGCCGAGCATCGTCAGCCGGTGGGCGATCTCATCCGCGTCAGCGGTAAGGGGAATGAACTCTTTCAGCCAATCAAGGGAAATACGCATACACTCTCCGGGCAAGTCCTGAATTCGAAGCCTTAACCACGAAACAAAAGCAATGCACTAACCACGCTCTTCAACGGAGCAGACACTCCTCGTTCTGATTTCGGGCCGTTCGAAACTGTTTAGAATTTCGATATTCGAACCTGGAGACCTGCATTTGTCAAAACTGCTTCAAGAATCTTATATCGTTCTCGAAAAAGAGCCGTATATCGTCGATGGAGTACTTCAGCAGGGCCAGGCGCTCGACGCCCATGCCGAAGGCAAACCCGGTGTACTCTTCCGTGTCATAGCCTACATAGTCGAAGACCGCGGGGTTGACCATGCCTGCGCCGAGCACTTCGAGCCAGCCCGTTCCCTTGCAGACACGGCATCCGGCGCTGCTGCAGAGGATGCAGCCGATGTCCACCTCGGCGGAGGGCTCGGTGAAGGGGAAGAAGCTCGGCCTGAAGCGGACCGGCGTGTCGGGGCCGAACATCTGGCGGAGAAAGATCTCGAGAATGCCCTTAAGATTGCTGAACGTGATATCCCGGTCCACCATAAGCCCTTCGACCTGGTGAAACATGGGTGAGTGCGTAATATCGGCATCGCACCGGTAGACCTTCCCCGGAGCGATGAACCTGACCGGCGGCTTCCGCTTCTCCATGCCGCGGACCTGGACCGGTGAGGTATGCGTGCGCAGCACGATATCGCTGCTCACGAAGAAGGTGTCCTGCATATCCCTGGCGGGATGCTCTTTCGGGAAATTCAAGGCCTCGAAATTATAGTAGTCGAGCTCGACCTCGGGGCCCTCTTCGACGCTGAATCCCATCCTGACGAAGATAGCGACGATCTCGTCGAGCGTCCTGCTCAGGGGATGCTCCCTGCCGAAGGGGGTGAACTTTCCCGGCAGCGTAACGTCGACCGCTTCTTTCAGAAGCTGCGTCCGGAGCTCCTCTCTTTTCAGGTCCGCCTCGCGGGCGTCGAGCTCGGTCTCGATAAGCTGCTTCAGGTCGTTGATCTGCTTGCCGAAAAGCGGACGCTCTTCAGGGGAGAGCGACGACAGTGATTTCAATTGTGCAGTGATGACGCCCTTCTTACCGAGGTACTTGACCCTGAGCCGGGCGATATCGTCGGTTGTGGCAGCGGACGCTGCATCACGGTGAAACGCTTTTTTCAGATCATCTATCATGATACGTGTTGTCAAGGAGAAGCGGCAGAAGCCGGCGTATGCCGGGCGCCTGCCGCTCCGTCATCTGATGCGTCCTTCTACTTGTGCTGCGCGACTTGCTTGACGAGCTCGCTGAAGCTCTTGAAGTCGTGATAGGCCAGGTCAGCCAGGGCTTTCCTGTTCATCGAGATATTCGCCTTTTTAAGTCCGTTCATGAACTGGCTGTAAGTCATATCGAGCGAACGGACCGCGGCATTGATACGGGCGATCCAGAGAGCCCTGTATTCGCGCTTTTTGAATTTCCTGTCCTTGTATGCTGCAACGAGCGCCTTATCGACCGCCTGAGCGGCAACCTTGTAGAGCCGGCTTCGCGCACCGTAGTACCCCTTCGCTCTCGCGACGACCTTCTTGTGATATCGTTTTGTCTTGAAGCCACCTTTTGCCCTCGGCATGATCTCCTCCTTTTGCTATCCTTAAACGCAGTAACGCGCTCTATTCCCGGCACTTCCGAGCTCTCTCTACCGTTGCGCCAAAAACTTCCCTTTAAAATAGAAGAGCTTACATTTTAAAAAATCGGCGCAGCGCACGTCAAGTCTCCCGTACCGATCGCGAGCATACTTCTGCCGCATTGGATTCCCTGCGGCAGGACCGCAGGGGAGCTCAATGCGTTCTTCCGAAAGCGGACAATGTGCGGAGACGGGGAGACTGCGAACAGCTCAGGGCCGTCTAGAACATATACGGCAGCAGCTTCTTGACATTGTCGAACTGTGCCTCGGGCACAAGGGTTCCTTTTCTCAGGTTCCGGGTGCGCTTGGAAGCCTTCCCGGTCAAAAGGTGACTCTTGTACGCCTTGTTCCTCTTTATCTTGCCGCTGCCCGTTACCTTGAATCGTTTGGCAGCGCCGCGGTGGGTCTTGAGTTTCGGCATGACGGTTTCTCCTCCTTTCTCCTCTATGACTGCGCTTTATGCTCTCCGTATCACTTGCTGCTCGGGGCAACGACCATGGTGATGTGGTTGCCTTCGAGCTTCGGCTGTTGCTCTATGTTGAACTTCAGCTCGGATGCGTTAAGAAGCTCGATGATCTTTCCGAAGACCTTCATTCCTATCTCGGGCCGGACGATCTCTCTTCCCCGGAAATACATCAGGACCTTCGCCTTATCCCCGTCTTCCAGGAACCGTCTGATGTTCTTCACCTTCAGCTCGAGGTCATGCTCGCCGATCTGCGGACGTATCTTCATCTCCTTGACGTCTATGGTCTTGCGCGCGGAGTGCTTCTTGCTCATCTGGTACTTGTACTTGCCGAAGTCCATCACCCTGCAGACCGGCGGTGATGCGTTCGGCGCCACCTCGACGAGATCGTACCCGCGCTCTCTCGAGAGCCGGAGCGCCTCCTGAATGGGAACGACGCCGAGCTGTTCGCCCTCCTCGCCGATGAGCCGCACCTCTCTGGTCCTGATTTCCTGGTTGACTCTGATATCTTTGCTTATGTTCACACCTCCATAATATAATTGCCTCCAGGGGAGGCATATCGGGCAATTGCTCTGGCAGAGCGCCGTTCACGAACGGGCGTCTATTTCTTTTCTTATTATCGCTATAAACTCGTCTGTTGTAAATGGACCGGTATTCTCCCCGGACCGCTTCCGCACCGTTACGTTCCGTTCGGCCGATTCTTTATCCCCTATTATAACCAAGTACGGCACTTTCTTCATGGTGGCCTGGCGTATCTTGTACCCTATTTTCTCGTTATCCAGGTCGAGCTCCGAGCGTATGCCGGCCCGGCGCAGCGCCGTATGGACCTCTCGGGCATAGCCGTCGTGCCGTTCGGCGATCGTCAGGACCGCCACCTGGACGGGGGAGAGCCAGAGGGGGAACACTCCCGCGTAATGCTCTATGAGCACCCCGAAGAACCGCTCCAGCGAGCCCATCAGCGCACGGTGGATCATGATCGGCCGGTGCTCCTTGCCGTCGCTCCCCCGGTAGACGGTATCGAACCGCTCGGGGAGGTTGAAATCGACCTGGATCGTGCTGCACTGCCACGACCGGTTCAGGACATCTTTTATCTTTATGTCGATCTTCGGGCCGTAAAAAACCCCTTCGCCCGGGTCGACCTCATAGGCGAGTCCCTTTTTCTCGAGCGCCTGCTTCAGCGCGTTCGTCGCACGATCCCAGTTTTCGAGGCTCCCCACGTACTTTTCCGGCCGGGTCGAGAGATAGATATCGTACGCCGAGAAGCCGAAGGTCTTGAGAACGAAGAGGGTAAAGTCGAGGATGTTCAGGATCTCCTCCTCGATCTGGTCCTCCCGGCAGAAGATATGCGCATCGTCCTGCGTAAAGCCCCTCACGCGCATGAGCCCGTGGAGCGTTCCCGAGCGTTCGAACCGGTAGACCGTGCCGAGCTCGGCGAACCGCAGGGGGAGGTCACGGTAGCTCCTCAGGGCGTTCTTGTAGATCGCGATGTGAAAGGGGCAGTTCATCGGCTTCAGCTCATACGCGACCTCTTCCACTTCCATGGGCGAATACATGCTGTCGCGGTAGAAGTTCCAGTGGCCGCTCGTCTCCCAGAGATGGAGCCGGGCTATATGCGGGGTGAAGAGGATCTTGTAGTCCGCCTTTTCGTGCTCGTTCCTCCAGAAGTCCTCGATCGTCTTCCGGATGATCGCGCCGTTGGGATGCCACAGGATGAGCCCGGGGCCGATCTCCTCGTTGATGCTGAAGAGGTCGAGCTCCTTGCCGAGCCTCCGGTGGTCGCGCCGCTTTATCTCCTCGAGAAAGTCGAGGTAGGCCTTGAGCTCCTCTTTCGTCTCGAAGGCAGTGCCGTAGATCCTCTGGAGCATCTTGTTCTTTTCATCGCCCCGCCAATAGGCGCCGGCGATGCTCAGGAGCTTGAAGGCCCTCACCCTTCCGGTCTTCGGGAGGTGCGGCCCCCTGCAGAGGTCGACAAACCCGTCCTCCTCGAAGAGCGACACCGTCTCGTCCGGAATCTCTTCGAGCAGCTCCACCTTGTACTGCTCGCCCCTGCTCCTGAAAAATTCGATCGCCTCGCTGCGGGAGAGCTCTTTCTTGACGAACGGAGCGTTCTTCTTGACGATCTCCTTCATCTTCTTCTCGATCTTCTCGAGGTCCTCAGGCGTGAAAGGGGTGGCCCTGTCGAAATCGTAGTAGAACCCCTCCTCCGTGGAAGGGCCTATGGCCATCTTCACTTCGGGGAAGAGCTCCTTGACCGCATGCGCCATGATATGCGACGTGCTGTGCCGGTAGATATCTTTTCCCGGCTTCGAATCGAAGGTGACCAGCTCTACCGTATCCTGCGGCGCAGGGGAGTCGAGAGAGGCGAGGCCCCTCAGGTCGCCGTTGATTCTCACGGCAACCGCCTTGGATGAATCTATGTACCGTCCCAGGTCCGATACGTCAGCGTCTTTATGCGTGCCGTCGGGCAATATGAGTTTAATGGCTGCTCCTCCTCAAAAAAGTCGGCTTTTATCATAACCGATCTCTAGTGGTTACTTCAATAAAATCAATAAAGAGCTGCGCCCGTTCCGGCGAGCTCCGGCAGACCGGGCGCAGCTGTATTTATTCTAGCAAATATCCTACAATTATTCTAAACGGCGCTCATGAAACATCCTGTCATCTTTACCGATCTCGACGGCACCCTGCTGGACGCCCGCTCCTACTCCTTCGAGCGTGCCGTGCCGGCCCTGACCCTCCTCCGTCAAAGGAACATACCTCTCGTTATCTGCTCGAGCAAAACAAGGAGAGAGATCGAGCACTACCGGGAGCTGCTCTATAACGACCACCCGTTCATAGCCGAAAACGGCGGCGGCGTCTTCATCCCCCGGTACTATTTCACCCCCGAAACGCTCGCGATATCCCCCCCGCCGGAAGAGAGCGGCCCGTACCTGCTGCTGCGGCTCGGGGCGTCCTACCGCGACCTCCGCAGGGCGATAGGGGAGCTCCGTGCCGGGGGATTCGCCCTGAGAGGCTTCGGCGATATGACGGCAGCCGAGGTGGCGGCGCTCACCGGGCTCACTGCCGGCGAAGCGGCGATGGCTCAAGAGCGGGAGTTCGATGAGCCCTTCGTTGCCGAAGGCCCCCTCGACGAGGAAGCGCTCAATCGCGCCGTAGCCTCGAAAGGGCTCTCTACCACGAAGGGAGCGTTCTTTCATCTCCTCGGCAAGAGCGATAAGGGGAAAGCGGTAGCGCTCCTCGGGGCGCTCTACGCCCGCCAGTACGGCCAGCTCTTCACGGTCGCCCTCGGCGACAGCCCCAACGACCTCCCGATGCTCGAACGGGTCGATTGCCCGGTCGTGGTCCGGAAGCCGGACGGAAGCTATGATTCCCGGATTGCGGTTCCGGGCTTACTGCGGGCCGAGGGAGCGGGACCGGAAGGATGGAACAGAGCGGTTATGAGTATCCTCGAGAGCCTGGATATCCGGAACTGAGAGAAGCCCGGTCAGCAGCTCTACGGCTGCCGGTTCGCGAGCCTGCCGTCGCGCATCTCGAGCGTCCGGTGGCACCGCCGGGAGAGCGATTCGTTGTGCGTGACGATAATGAACGTCACGCCGCTGCGCTCGTTGACGTCGAGGAGGAGCTTGAAGAGCTCTTCACCGGTTGCTGAATCGAGATTCCCGGTCGGTTCGTCGGCGAGGATCACCCGGGGGTCGAGGAGGAGCGCACGGGCAACGGCTACCCGCTGCTGTTCGCCTCCCGAGAGCTCTCCCGGTTTGTGGAAGCGCCGCTCATAGAGCCCGAGCTCCCGGAGGAGGGCTTCCGCTTTATCGAGATGCTCTTTCCGGGAGGCGGTGCGATTGCCCTGGGCCTGCGCGATCAGCCCGGGCATGACGACATTCTCGAGAGCGCTGAACTCCGGCAAAAGGTAGTGGAACTGGAAGACGAAGCCGATCATCCTGTTCCTGAATATCGCGAGCGCGGTGTCGTCGAGAGAGAAGGGATCGATGTAGGCGCCGGCCTCGCTCTGCGCAGCGGCCCCTGAATGCGCCTGCTTGTAGAGAACGGCCCCTGCCGTAGGCCGGTCCAGGGTTCCGAGGATATGAAGAAAGGTGCTCTTCCCGGCGCCGGACATGCCCACGATACTGACCATCTCTCCCTCACGGAACACCGTATCGATGCCCTTCAGGACAGAAAGCGTTCCGGCGGGAGTAACAAAGGACTTCTTGAGCCCCTCTATGCGTATAAGCTCGCCCATCACCGTGCGTCTTCCTTTTTCAAATCCTTCGCTAGTCCGGCGATCTTCTGCCACCAGGAGCGGAGTGTCGCTATGAAAGACTTCTCTTCGGCAGCGGCATCACCGGATTGCCCCCCGGCCTTCGCGCTCTTCTTTTTCGGGGAGGGGTCATCGGCATGCCGGCGCTCGTCGGTCTTCTTTCCCTCAATCGCCTCTTCGGCCTTTCCGGTCCACTCCTTGAGCTTCTTCTCGGTAGCGTCCCTCTTCCCTTTGATCGCGTCCGCGCGCTCGCCGAGTTCTTCGGTGCTCTTCTGAATCGCGCCTCCTGTCTTCTCCCCGAACCAGCGGAACCTCTCCCCGCCGCTCCAGAGGGCAAGTGCCACGAAGGCGATGCCGCCGACTATCGCGAAGCAGAGGACCCGTTTAACCAGCCCGCACATCACTCGTACCTCAACGGCTCGACCGGATTGAGCTTTGCCGCATGGTAGGACGGATAGAGCGTCGAGAGAAAGCTGATCGTCACCGCCGAGACCGAGACGACGAGAAAGTCGATGAATTTCATCTTCACCGGCAGCTTGCTCAGGTAATACACATCGGCGGGGAGCTTGATGATCTCGTAATTGTTGAGCACCACGCCGAGCGCGTAGCCGCCCGCTATGCCGATCGTCGTACCGATGATACCTATGAAGAGCCCCTGGAACACGAAGACCAGCATGACGCCCCGGTTGGTGGCGCCCATCGCCTTCAGGATGGCTATCTCCCGCTGCTTCTCCATCACATTCATCATAAGCGTGCTGACGATATTGAACGAGGCGACGAGCACGATGAGGATCAGGATGACGAACATGGCGAACTTCTCGAGCTTCAGCGCCGAGAAGAGGTTCTTGTTCATCTGCATCCAGTCCTTCGCATAGAAGGGGAAGCCCAATGCGCTGGTTACCGAGGTGCGCACCTCCGGCGCACGGTAGATGTCGTCGAGCCGGAGCTCGATCCCCGAGACGGTATCGCCGTAGCCGAAGAACTCCTGGGCCGCCTTCATATCCGTGAGCACGAGACTGGTGTCGTACTCGAACATCCCCACCTCGAAGATCGCCCCTACCCTGAACTGCTTCACCTTCGGGAGCATGCCGAGGGGCCCTACTTCGCCCACCGGGGAAATGACATTGATCGTATCGCCGACCATGGCGCCGATCATCGACGCCAGCTCCTTTCCTATGACGATCCAGGGCAGGTCGCCTCTCTTCGCGAGATCCTCGATGCTCCCCTCCTTGATATGTCCCAGGATATCGGTCGTCTTTGCTTCGGACTGGAGCTGTATGCCCCGCATGAAGACGCCGTGCGCCCTCTTGCCGGAAGAGACCATAACCTGTCCCATGACAAAGGGCGAGACCGAAGTGACATGCGGCTCGTCCTTCAGCTTCGAGAGCACCTCCTGGTAATCGGCGATCGCACCCCGGTAGTTGAGCACCACCGCATGGGCGTTGGCCCCGAGGATCTTCTTCTGGAGGTCCTCGTGGAAGCCGCTCATCACCGAGAGGACGACGAGGAGCGCCATCACCCCGACGGCAACGCCGCTGATCGAGATGATCGCGTTGAACGATATGCCCTTATGCTTCTTTTTCGACTTGAGATAGCGCAGGGCGATGAACAGCGAATAGGACAGGTTCATAGTTCTATGATAAAGGATAGCGTGGGGTTACGCTCAAGAATAAAAAATATACGCCCATTCTGTCAAACGTCAAGGTACGCTTACGCCTCTGGTTTCAACTGCGGGAAGAGCACCACGTCGCGTATGGAGGGGGAATTGGTGAGCAGCATGACGAGACGGTCGATCCCGATGCCCTCTCCGGCAGCCGGCGGCATGCCGTACTCGAGGGCCCTGACGAAATCCTCGTCCATCCAGTGCGCCTCCTCATCGCCCTTCTTCTTCGCCTCGACCTGCTTCATGAAGCGCTCTCTCTGGTCTACAGGGTCGTTCAGCTCGGAGAAGGCGTTGGCGATCTCCCGCGAGGCGATGAAGAGTTCGAACCGCTCCACTAATTCCGGGGCGTCGGCCTTTCTCTTGGCGAGCGGCGACAGCTCCACCGGGTAATCAATGATAAAGGTCGGCTGCACCAGCTCGGGCTCGACAAACTCCTTGAATATCTCGTCGAGGACCTTTGCATGCGACGAGCCGGTGGGGATATCGAGCTTCTGCGAGCGCGCCCAGGCAACGGCTTTCTCCGGGTCCGATACCACCTCTTCGGGCACGCCCTTCTGCTTCAGGGCGTCGAGCATCGGGACCTTCGGCCAGGGGGGCGTCAGATCGATTACCGTATCGTTGTAGGGGACGCGCAGGGTACCGATCGCCCGCTGGGCGACATACGAGAATATCTCCTCGGTAAAGGTCATGAGATAGCGGTAATCCTTGTAGGCCATATAGAATTCGAGCATCGTGAATTCCGGGTTGTGCTTCGTCGAGATGCCTTCGTTCCTGAAGTTCTTGTTCAGCTCGAAGACCCGCTCGTAGCCGCCCACCAGGAGCCGCTTCAGGTAGAGCTCGGGGGCGATCCTGAGATACAGCTCGATATCGAGGGCGTTGTGGTGCGTCTTGAAGGGCCGCGCCGTGGCGCCTCCGGGGATCTGGTGCATCATCGGCGTCTCGACCTCGATAAACCCGCGGGACTCGAGGAAATCCCGTATCGACTTGATGATGGCGCTCCTCTTGGCGAAGACCTCCTTCACCTCGGGGTTCACGATCAGGTCGACATAGCGCTGGCGGTACCTGATCTCTATATCCCGCAGGCCGTGCCACTTCTCGGGGAGCGGGCGGAGCGACTTGCTCAGGAGGACGATATCCTTCACCTCGATCGTCAGCTCGTCGGTCTTCGTCCTGAAGAGCCTTCCCGCTACGCCGACGATGTCGCCGATATCGAGCTTCTTTACCAGGCCGTATTTCTCGCCGAGGACATCCTTCTTGAGATAGATCTGGATCCTCCCGCTCGCGTCCTGGATATGCGCGAAAGAGGCCTTGCCGAAGTCCCTCATCGCGACGATCCGGCCTGCAACGGAAGTGTTCACCGTCTCCTCTTCGAGCTTCTCCTTCGAAACAGACTGATAGGTCTCCTTGAGCGCGGCAGCATGCGCTTCGGGCGAGAACCTGCCGTCATACGGGTTGATCCCGCCCTCCTGCAGATCGCCGAGCTTCTTAAACCGTTGTTCTATAAGTTCGTTCGTTTCTTCCATCACAAGCTTTTGATTATACTCGTCACCCTTTGTACAAGTCAAATGAAGGAAGCCCTCAGCGCTCAGCCGTCAGCTATCAGCCCTTAAAACTGCGGCTTTCAGCCTTCAGCGCTCGGCTTTCAGCAGCGGATCCTTCATTATTTGCTAACGCTGAGAGCTGGTAGCTGATAGCTGAATGCTGATGGCTGAAAGCTTAATCCTTGACAGGATGGTGAAAATACACTAAATTATAAAAATGCGCACGCCCTTCTTGGCCGCAAACTGGAAGATGAACAAGACCATCGGGGAGACGGAATCCTTCCTCAGGGAGTTCGCGCCGCTCGTAGCCGGCGCCGCCGGCAGGGAGGTCGTCATCGCCCCTCCCTTCACCGCGCTCGCGGCAGCGGCAGCGCTCATTAAGGGCACGGCGATCCAGCTCTGCGCGCAGGATGTGTTTTACGAGGAGAAGGGGGCATATACCGGCGAGGTTGCGCCGGGCATGCTTGCCGACGCAGGCTGCTCCCAGGTCATCATCGGCCATTCGGAGCGGCGCCAGTACTTCAAAGAGACGGACGGTATTCTCAACAAGAAAGTGAGAGCGGCGCGGAGCCATACTCTGAAGGTCATCTTCTGCATCGGCGAATCCCTGGAGGAGCGGGAGGCGGGAAAGACCTTCGAGGTGCTCAAACGCGAGCTGGCAGAGGGCTTGAAAGAGACCTCGCCCGAGGGAATCGTCGTCGCCTACGAGCCGATATGGGCCATCGGCACCGGGAAGACCGCGACGACCGAGCAGGCCCAGGAGGCGCATTACTACATCCGCGAACAGCTCGCCGGGCTCTACGGCGCTGCCGCGACTGCCATGAGAATTCTCTACGGCGGCAGCGTGACGCCGGAGAACATCGACGCGCTCATGGCCTGTCCCGACGTGGACGGCGCGCTCGTCGGCGGCGCGAGCCTCAAGCCGGACAGTTTCGCCCGCATAGTGAACTATAGTAAAATAGGATAAACGAACCGTACGTATGAGGAGGAGAGAGTGGCAACGTTAATCATCATCATACATGTCCTGGCGAGCTTGTTTCTCATCGCCATCGTCCTGCTGCAGAGCGGTAAGGGAGCGGAGATCGGGGCCGCCTTCGGCGGGTCGAGCCAGACCCTTTTCGGCAGCAGAGGCGCCGCAACGTTCCTGAACAAGCTCACCACGATATCGGCGGTGGTCTTCATGCTGACGTCTCTTACGCTCACCATGGTTACTACCAAGAGCGCATCAGTCATCCAGCAGACCGCGCCCGCCGACCAGAAGAAGGCGATCCCGCAGCAGCAGGTGCCGCAGCAAGTGCCCCAGCAGCCGCAGCAGCCGTTACAGCAGCCACTCACGAAATAAGCGCATGATCCATAGAGTCCCAGTCCCGGAAAGGAGAGCCTCTGCTCTCCTTCTCCGGGTTTTCTTGCTTGCCGTTCTCGCCCTTGCCGTCGCAGGATGTTCCCGGGCGCCCGAGATCAAGTCCCCCCGGGCGATCACCGTAGGCTCGCTGGGAGAAGCCAAGCGTCTCATCCCCTTTCTTGCATCTGACGGCCCATCAGCGGAAATCAGCGGATTGATATTCAACGGCCTCGTAAAATACGATAAAAACATAAATTTAGTCGGCGATCTCGCTGAATCGTGGGAGGTGAGCCCCGATGGCCTCACCATCACCTTCCATTTACGAAGAGGGGTGAGATGGCATGACGGGGCAGAATTCACTGCCGAGGATGTTCTCTTCACCTAT
Organism: Nitrospirota bacterium; assembly: GCA_040752355.1. Lineage (NCBI taxonomy): Bacteria > Pseudomonadati > Nitrospirota > Nitrospirota bacterium. The sequence goes on from JBFMHE010000021.1 coordinate 53,450, forward strand.
CAAAAAGTGACCGACCCGAACGTCCCCACCCCCTACAGCAGCAACTACGGTCCGGTGGCTGCGATTGCTGCACCGGACACCTATACGGTCAAGGTTACCTATAAAGAACCCTTTGCACCGGCCCTTGAGTCATGGGGCATGGGGATCGTGCCGAAACACCTCCTCGAGGGCAAGGATGTGGCGTCTCCGGAAGTGAACAGAAATCCCGTCGGTACAGGCCCCTATAAACTTAAAGAGTGGATTACCGGCCAGAGGATCGTTCTCGAGGCGTTCGATGGTTACTTCGAGGGGCGGCCCAATATCGATCGGTTTATCTCGAGGGTGATTCCCGATCAGTCGACCATGTTCCTGGAGTTGAAGTTCGGCGGCATCGATATCACCAGCGTAACGCCGGCGCAGTACAAACTCCAGGTCAATACCGATTTCTTTAACACCTATTTCCAGAACTTCCGCTATCCTGCGTTCCAGTATACTTATTTGGGATATAACCTCCTGAACCCGCTCTTTCAGGACAAACGGGTCCGGCAGGCGATTGCGCATGCAGTCAACAAGAAGGAAATAATAGCGGGAGTTCTCCTGGGTTATGGCACTCCCGTTACGGGACCGTTCTCTCCGGAGTCATGGGCGTACAATCACGATGTCAAAGATTTTGAGTACAGTCCCGAGAAAGCGCTGCAGCTGCTCTCGGAGGCGGGGTGGACTATGAATTCTTCGGGACTGCTCGAAAAAAACGGGCGGGTCTTCTCTTTCTCAGTAATTACCAACCAAGGCAATGAGTCACGGCTCAAGGCCGCACAGATACTCAGAGAGCAACTGAGGCGAGTCGGTATCGATATGAACATAAAGGTCCTCGAGTGGCAGGCCCTTCTCAATGAGTTCATCCACAAGAAACAGTTTGAGGCGGTTATTTTGGGATGGTCGATGGGCAGAGATCCCGATAACTACGATGTATGGCATTCATCAAAGACCAAGGAGGGAGAGCAGAATCACGTCTCGTATAAGAATGAAGAGGTCGATAGACTGCTCATAGAAGGCCGACAGACGTTCGATAAGGAAAGAAGAAGAGAACTCTACAATAAAATGCACGCGATACTCTCCGAGGAACAGCCCTATTTGTTCCTCTATGTCCCCGATGCGCTCCCGGTGCTCCATAAGCGCTTCAAGGGAGTCGAGAAAGCGCCAATCGGCATCTGGCACGACTTCATCCACTGGTATGTGCCGAAGAACAAGGCCGAGTGGTACCAGTAAGCCGGCGTAATAGGGTAAACTTAACCGTATGCCTGCAATCACCGTAGAACACCTCTCGAAAAAGTTCGGCGCTGTCGCCGCTGTCGACGATGTCTCGTTCGAGGTCGACGAAGGCGCGATCTTCGGCTTCCTCGGTCCGAACGGCGCCGGGAAGACGACGACGATCAACATCCTCTGCACCCTGCTCTCTCCCACCTCGGGCAGCGCCCGCATCGACGGCCACGACTGCATGCGGGAATCGGCGGCGGTGAGGAAGAAGATCGGGATCGTCTTCCAGGACAACACGCTCGACAAGGAGCTTACCGCCTACGAGAATCTCCTCTTCCACTCCTATCTCTACAGCATCCCGAGGGCCGAACGGAAGCGGAACATCGAGCAGGCGCTCCATTTCGTAGGCCTCTACGACCGGAGAGGGGAGCAGGTCAAGCGCTTCTCGGGCGGGATGAAGCGGCGTCTCGAGGTGGCGCGCTCCCTTATCCATCAGCCCAGGGTGCTCTTTCTGGACGAACCGACGCTCGGCCTCGATCCCCAGAGCAGGACCAATTTATGGGAGTTCATCGCGACCCTGCCGGAAAAGCAGGGCGTCACCGTCTTCATGACCACGCACTATATGGACGAAGCCGAAATATGCGACCGGATCGCGATCATCGATCAGGGAAAGATCATCGCCGAGGGCTCTCCCGACGACCTGAAAAAAATGGTGGGCGGCGATGTCATTTACCTGAGGACCACGGATAATGCGAAGGCGATGCGCGACCTGAAGGCGCTCCTCGATCTCGATGCCGAGGAACGGGAAGGCGAGGTATTCATCTCGACGGCGCGGGGCGACGCCTGCATCCCCCGGCTCATCACCGCCCTCGCCGACATGGTCGTCTCGGTGCGGCTCCAGCGCCCGACTTTGAACGATGTCTTTCTGAAGCTCACGGGCAAAGCCATCCGTCCCGAGACCATGTCGAGCAGCGACGAGTTCAAGGCGTCGATCCGTTCGTATCGAAGAAAGTTCGAGAAGGGGTAGGAGCGCATGAGCGCAAGTCTGAACGCAATCTACGTCGTCGTCGCCCGCGAGCTCATAAAGTTCTTCAGGGAGCGGGGGCGGCTCGTCTCGACCCTCGCCCGTCCCGTCATCTGGCTCTTCCTCGTCGGCGGCGGCATGTCGCGGCTGGTCTCTCCCGACATGGGCATGCCCTACATGCAATTCATCTTTCCGGGCATCATCGGGATGACCATTCTCTTCAGCTCCATCTTTTCCTCGATTTCCATAATATGGGACAAGGAATTCGGTTTCATGAAAGAGATGCTCGTCGCGCCGGTGCCGCGGTTTTCGCTCGTAGTCGGCAAGGCGCTGAGCGGCACCGTCGTCTCGACGCTCCAGGCCCTTGTCATCCTGCTGCTCTTCCCCTTCGTCGGCCTCGAACTGGGAGTGCTCCAGATCATCCTCATCCTCGGCATCTCCCTGCTCCTCTCCTTCTGCATCTCCTCGCTCGGCATTCTCATCGCCTCTTTCTACGAAAGCTTCGAGAGCTTCAGCGTCATCATGAACTTCATCATCATGCCGATGTTCTTCCTTTCGGGAGCGATGTACCCGGTGAAGCTGCTGCCGCCGGTGCTCGGCCTCTTCACCCGGATCAATCCCCTTACCTACGGCATCGACGCGCTGAAATATATGGTCTTCCCCGAGCGGAAGCTGCTTACGCACGACTTTCCGCTCAGCCTGGATATCGCGGTCATTGTACTTGCCTCGGCGGTCTTTGTTGTCGTGGCAGGATATGTATTCGAAAAGCGGAAATAACGGAGCACCCCTGCAGTGAATCCCGTAGAGCTCTATAAACAGCTGCCGAAAAAGAATTGCGGCGACTGCGCGCAGAAGACCTGCATGGCCTTCGCCATGGCGGCCCTACGGGGGGAGACCGATCTTTCCGGATGCCCCCATCTCGACGGCGAGGCGCTCCAGGCCCTCAAGGGCTCGCTCACGACCTCCGACTGGCGTGAAGAGCTCGCCGGGAAGCTCCGTGAAGAGGTCAGGCAGGTCGACTTCCCCCGCATCGCCGAAGGACTCGGCGCCCGGCTGCAGGGAGGGTCTCTGGTCCTTACCTGCCTGGGGAGAGAATTCACCGTTACGGCGGACGGCGTCATCGTGACGAAGGGGCCGATGACGCCGTGGATAAAGATATTGCTGCTCCACTACATCAGGACCGCCGGCAGAGAGAAGCTCTCCGGAAAGTGGGTCTCGTACGCCGAGCTCAAGAGCGGCATGGTCAAAGCGACGTCGTTCGCACGTGAGTGCGAGGAGCCGCTGAGGGAGCTCTTCGACCGGGATGCGGAGCAGGCGGCTTCCGCGCTGCTTCGCATGGGCGCGGAACAGCGAGGGGACTTTCCGACCTCCTGTGCATGGCGGCTCCTCCTTCTTCCCAAGCTGCCCGTCATGGTCCTCTACTGGCCTCCGGACGAGGAGTTTCCCTCGAAGCTGAGCATTCTTTTCGACGCTACGGCGGACCGGTTTCTCGACGCCGAATCGCTCATCTTCCTGCTGGAGGGGCTGGTAAAAAACGTCGAAAGGAATTTTATTTCTTGACAAGAAAAATCGTATATGGTATTAATTGAGATGACGTATTATTCCCCAATTTTTGGCACGTTTTGGCGAACGTCATAACAAACTATGTAAGGAGGTGACCACCGAATGAAGAGAATCTTAGCTTTAATACTTTCTTTACTGCTTGTCGTAGCTTTCACCTTCGCAGTCGGCTGCAAGAAGGCTGAAGAGCCCAAGCCCGAGCCCGCGCCTGCGCCCGCTCCGGCACCGGCTCCTGCTCCGGCACCCGAGCCGGCACCGGCTCCTGCTCCGGCTCCTGCTCCGGAAGCTCCCAAGAAGTAATTTCCTTAAACGACACCATGAGAGCGGCATCCCCGCTCTCATGGTGTTGCTTTTTAAAACCGATACCTGATATATTTTAAGTATATTATTGTGCGTCGTTCTCTTTCGAAGAGTGGGTAGTCCCACTCTTTTGTTTTAGGAGCCCTATGGAGCAGAATGCGCTGAAACAGAAGATACACACCCTGGCCGCTCAGGCAGCCGAGGACGAAGACCTCGAGCTGGTGAATATCGACCTTCGCGGCAAGGGCAAGAGCATGCTCCTCCGCGTCGTCGTCGACAAGGAGAGCGGGGTGACGATCAGCGACTGCGAACGCATGAGCAGGAGCCTCGAAGCGCTCCTCGACGTCGAGGACCCGATCAAGGGCTCCTATACCCTCGAGGTCTCCTCGCCGGGGCTCGACCGGCCGCTCGCGACCCAGCGGGACTTCGAGCGGAACATAGAGAAACTGGCCCGGGTCGTAACGGCGGAGAAGATCGACAACCAGACCTTTTTTGTCGGACGCATCATCGATGTCGGCGAGGGCTGGATACGGATGCGGATCGAACAGAAGGGCGGGGACAGGGATATATTTATTCCCATGGACAAGATCTCGAAGGCGCGCCTGGAAATTGAAATAAAATAGGGGAGAGACCATGACCAAAGAGCTTTGTTTCGTGATAGATCAGATCAGCAGGGAGAAGGGCATCCCCCGGGATGCCTTGCTGAAGGTGCTCGAAGCGGCGCTCCTCTCGGCTGCGCGCAAGCGCTTCGGCGACCGGAGCAATATCAATCTCCGCATCGACCCCAAGACCTGCGCCATTCATGCCTTTGAGGCGAAGCGGGTGGTCGAGCAGGTTGCCGATAAGAACGAGGAGATATCGCTCGACGAGGCCGGCGCCGTAGCTCCCGGCAGCGTTCTCGGCGACACGGTCGAGATACCGGTGCCGCTCCCCGACTTCGGCAGGATCGCGGCGCAGACCGCGAAGCAGGTGATCTTCCAGCGGGTCAGGGAAGCGGAGCGGGACATTATATTCGAGGAGTTCAAGGACAAAGCGGGCCAGATCGTGAGCGGGACGGTGCTCAGGAAAGAGAAGAACCTCTATTACGTCAGCCTCGGCAAGACCGAGGCAGTGCTCCCGCAGCGCGAAACGCTTCCCAACGAGACGCTGAAGCGCGGCGATCTCGTCAAGGCCTACCTCTCAGAGGTGCGGCAGACCGCGAAAGGCCCGATGATCATGCTCTCCCGTACGGATCCGAATTTCGTGATCGGGCTCTTCAAGATGGAGGTCCCCGAGATCAACGACGGCGTCGTCATCATCAAGAGCATCGCGCGCGAGCCGGGCGAGCGGACGAAGATCGCCGTCTTCTCGAAGGACAACTCCGTCGATGCCGTCGGCGCCTGTGTCGGCATGAAGGGGACGAGGGTGCAGTCGATCGTGAGAGAGCTCAGGGGAGAACGGATCGACATCATCCCCTGGAGCGACGACCCCCGCATCTTCATCGCCAGGGCCCTCACCCCGGCGGCGGTCGACCGGGTCGGCGTCAACGAGGACGAGAAGACGGCCATGGTCATCGCCGACGACCAGCAGCTCTCCCTCGCCATCGGCAAGCGGGGCCAGAACATTAAGCTCGCCACGAAACTGACGGGCTGGGAGATAGAGATCCTCAGCGAGTCGGAATACTCGAAGATAAAGATGGAAGAAACGGAACGGTCGCTCGACAAGGCGCTCTCTGAAACACGACAGTCTCAAAGCGATGAGTCATGACCGTTCCCCTTCGCTCCAATACATAAAAGGCGTCGGGCCCCAAAAGGCCCGGCTCCTCTCCCGCCTCGGCATCACCACCGTGCAGGAGGCCCTGTACCACCTGCCCTACCGCTACGAGGACAGGAGCTCCCTCAAAAAGATCGCCCAACTCACCTATGACGAGCTGCATGCCGTAACCGGTACCGTCGCAAGCGCCGATGTTGTCACCCCCAATCCCCGGAGGCCGCGCTTCAAGCTCTTCGAGGTCGTCATTACCGACGGGAGCGGGGCGCTCAAGGCAAAGTGGTTCAACCAGACCTTTCTGAAAAAGATTTTTGCGCCGGGACGCCGGGTGGTGCTGTACGGCATGGTGAAGCGCACCTATTGGGGAGCGGGGTTCGAGATCGTCAACCCCGACTATGAGCTGCTCGACGACGGGGAGGACGATGCGCTGCAGATCCATACAGGCCGCATCGTTCCTGTCTACCACTCTACGGACGGGCTGAGCCAGAAGCAGCTCAGGACGATCATGCACGCTGTCGTCACCGGCGCTTCGACCGGCGCTCTGAACGGCGAGGATGCGATCCCCCCTGCCATAATCGACCGCTGCCATCTCCCCGGTCTGCGGGAAAGTCTCATGAACGTCCATTTCCCCTCCGATCCTTCCGAGCCGGGCGCCTCCTGCTCGCTCGACGAGCTCAACCGGGGGACGAGCCGGTACCACCAGCGGCTCGCGTTCGACGAGCTCTTTACGCTCCAGCTCGGGCTCGCGGCGATGAAGAAGCGGGAGGTCCTCGAAAAAGGCATCGCCTTTCATCCCGACGGACGCTTCGTCAACACGCTCATCGGCGCCCTGCCGTTCAGGCTCACCGGGGCGCAGGAGCGGGTCTTCGAGGACATACTGCGCGATATGCGCTCCCCCTACCCCATGAACCGGCTCATTCAGGGCGATGTGGGATCGGGAAAGACCATAGTCGCCCTTCTCTCGATGATCGCCGCCGTGGAATCGGGATACCAGGCCGCGCTCATGGCGCCGACCGAGATCCTTGCAGAGCAGCACTACCTCACGATTCACCGGCTGGTAGAGGACCTCGGCCTCACCATACACCTCCTCACCGGCAGCAGAAAGAACAAGCGCGGCGATGCCGCCGCATCCCTCGACGCGCATATTATCGTCGGCACCCATGCCCTCATCCAGGAGGGGGTTTCATTCGGAAAGCTGGGGCTCGTCGTCATCGATGAGCAGCACCGCTTCGGCGTCCTCCAGCGCGCGGCGCTCCGGCGCAAGGGGACCAATCCCGATACCCTGATCATGACCGCAACGCCGATCCCGAGGACCCTCGCTCTCACGCTCTACGGCGATCTCGACTACTCGATCATCGACGAGCTCCCGCCGAACAGAAGCCCTATCATTACGCGGCACCTCGGGGAGCAGCAGAAGCACGCCATTTACCGGCTCATCGAAGACGAGACGCGGCAGGGCCGGCAGGTCTATGTGGTGTATCCCGCCATCGAGGAGACGGACAAGACCACCCTCAAGGCGGCGATTACCGGCATGGAGGCGCTCCAGCTGAAGTTCCCCCGCCTCAAGGTCGGTCTCATGCACGGAAAGATGAAAACGGCCGAGCGCGAAGAGGTGATGCGCGCGTTCAAGGGCGGCCTCCTCGATATCCTCGTCTCGACTACGGTGATCGAAGTGGGGGTGGATGTGCCGAACGCCACGCTCATGGTCATCATCCATGCAGAGCGGTTCGGCCTTGCGCAGCTGCACCAGCTCCGGGGCCGCGTGGGCAGGGGCGGGGCGCAGTCCTCCTGCATACTGCTGAGCTACGGCACGACCGAGGACGCGCGGAAGAGGCTCGACGTAATGGTCGGGACTACGGACGGTTTCAGGATCGCCGAAGAGGATCTCACCATCCGCGGCCCCGGAGAGTTCTTCGGCACCAAGCAGTCGGGCCTGCCCGATCTCAAGGTGGCGAACCTCGTGCGGGACGTGAAGCTGCTCGAGATCGCCCGCAAGGAGGCCTTTGCGCTCATCGAAGAGGACCCGTCGCTCAAACACTATCCGGCGCTGCGGGCCGCGCTCGAGGCGTTCTGGGGAGAGCGGATCGAGCTCTTCAAAACAGCGTAAGTACCATAATGCGCGAGACCGGAGAGGGGTCGAGGCAAGGCATTTGGAGCGGCTTGGGCAGCCCAAGCGAAGCCAGGGATGGCGGAGTGGGCTGCCCCGCCTCGGAGACGGGCTGGATGCCCGTCGAGAATGAGCGAAAATGCCTTGCCTCGACCCCTCTCCTTAGCTTTATAGCATGCTTCTATGTACTGCGTAATGCGTGAGGGGCGGCAAGTATGCTAGAATCTTTTGGCGGTGCGTCGCTTACGCCTCACGAATGAGGGAGGATCATGCTGAGCAGGATAAAAAAGGACTTTGACGAAGGCGTGCGTAAAGTGAGGTGGTTCGCCTCGCTCCTCTCCGAGCGGCTGCGGATCGAGATCGCCATCTTCAAGCTCCTCTACAAGGCGGAGGAGCTGAAGAAGCGGCGGGACGAGCTGCTGAAGCAGATCGGCGAGGAGGTCTACGCGATGAGGGGCAAAGACAAGAATGTCTACGCGAACGCCGGCGTCATGAGCGCCGTGAAGGAGCTCGAGCAGCTCGAGCCCGAGATACAGGAGACCATCGACAGGACAGCGGAGATCAGCAGATTAACGTCATGAGCTCCCTGGCCCTGGTTCTCCTGCTCGCCGGAATCTTCGGCCTCGTCATCGGGTCCTTTCTCAATGTCTGCATCTACCGTCTGCCCCGTGGAAAGTCGATCGTGAGCCCGCCCTCGGCATGTCCCCGCTGCAGTACGCCCCTGCGGCCCTGGGAGAATATCCCGGTGGTCAGCTATCTCTTCCTGCGGGGCAGATGCCGCGGCTGCGGGGAACCCATCTCGCTGCGCTATCCCCTCGTTGAGCTCCTGAACGGGGCACTCTACGTGCTCGTCGTGTACACCTTCGGCACGGGGTGGCATCTGCCGCTCCTCTTCGCCTTCATCTCCGCTCTGGTGGTCATCACCTTTATCGATCTCGACTTCCAGATCATCCCCGATGTCATCACCCTGCCGGGAATCGTCATCGGCCTTGCCGCCGCCTCGCTGGTTCTGCCCGACCCTTTTGCCCTCGGCTCCGTCACGCCGCAGGACGCGCAGATCGTGGGCATAACAAACGCTGCCATCGGCTTTCTGCTCGGCGGCGGACTCTTCTATCTCATCGCCGTGCTCAGCAGAGGCGGCATGGGGGGCGGCGACATAAAGATGATGGCGATGGTGGGCGCCTTCATGGGATGGAAGGCGGTGCTGCTGACGACCTTTCTCGGGAGCCTCGCGGGCTCGCTCATCGGCGTATTCCTGATCCTCTTCAAGGGTAAGGGAAGGAAGACCAGGATCCCCTTCGGCCCCTTCCTCGCCCTCGGCGCAGTGATCACGCTCTTTCTCGGGGAGCCTCTCCTCCGCTGGTATTTCACCCTCTCAATGAGGTAAAATATTCAGTTCTGCATCGGCACGTTCACGATACCTTATCTGAGGAATGTCGAAATACGAGTCAGAAAAGATAACGAGGTTTTTATGCGACAGGAGAGTTTGAGGAACATAGCGATCATCGCCCACGTCGACCACGGGAAGACGACGCTCGTCGACGGCATGCTGAAACAGGCGGGGACATTCCGCGTCAACGAGAGGGTACAGGAACGGGTCATGGACAACATCGATCTCGAGCGGGAGCGCGGGATCACCATCATGGCCAAGAACACCGCCGTGGATTACAACGGGACAAAGATCAATATCGTCGATACCCCCGGTCATGCCGATTTCGGCGGCGAGGTCGAGCGGACGCTCAAAATGGTCGACGGGGTGCTCCTCCTCGTCGATGCGTCGGAGGGACCGCTGCCCCAGACGAGATTCGTGCTCAAGAAGGCGCTCGAGCTCAACCTGCCGCCCATCCTGGTCATCAACAAGATAGACCGGCCCGACGCCCGGATCCAGGGCGTCCTCAACGAGGTCTACGACCTCTTCATCGACCTCGACGCAACCGAGGAGCAGCTCGAATTCCCGATCGTCTACACGAACGCAAAAAAGGGAACGGCGCAGCGCACCCTCGAGGATGACGCGGAAGACCTGCGGCCCCTTTTCAACCTCATCCTCTCCACCATCCCCGCGCCGAAGGGCGACGCCGGCGGTACGCTCCAGCTTCTCGTGACGAACATCGATTACAGCGATTATGTCGGCAGGCTCGCTATCGGCAGGATATTCTCGGGGACGGTCCGCGTCGGGGACGCAGTGGCGATGGTCAACAGCAGCGACGAGACCATCAAGACCAAGGTGACCTCGCTCTATACGTTCCAGGGCCTCGAGAGGAGAGAGGCGAAGGAGGCGGCTGCCGGTGACATCGTCGCGCTCGCCGGGATCGAGGGCATCAGTATCGGCGATACCATCACCGATGTCGAGATGCCGAAGCCCCTCCCCCGGATAACGGTCGATGAGCCGACCATCTCGATGGTCTTCTCCGTAAACACCTCTCCCTTCGCCGGCAAGGAAGGGAAGTATGTCACGTCGCGCAATCTGAGGGAGCGGCTCGAAAAGGAGCTCCTCTACAACGTGGCGATCAAGGTAGACTTCAGCGCCACCGATTCGTTCAAGGTCATGGGCCGGGGAGAGCTTCAGCTCGCCATCCTGATCGAGATGATGCGGCGAGAGGGATATGAGCTCTCGATCTCGATGCCCGAGACGATCACCAGGACGGTGAACGGAGCGCTCCACGAGCCTATGGAGCTCCTGGTCATCGATGTGCCCGAAGAGTTCGTCGGCGTCGTGACCCAGCAGGTCGGCATGCGGAAAGGGAAGATGCAGAAGATGCAGAACAACGGCCACGGGAGGGTCAGGCTCGAATTCAGGATCCCCTCGCGAGGACTGATCGGCTTCAGATCACAGTTCCTCACCGACACGAAAGGCACGGGCCTGCTGAACCATCTCTTCGACGGCTACGAGCCGTGGCACGGCCCGATGTCGAAGCGCCAGACCGGCGCCCTGGTCGCCGACCGGTCCGGCAAGTCGACCACCTATGCGCTCTTCCACCTCCAGCCGCGGGGGACGCTCTTCATCAAGGAGAACACCCCGGTGTACGAGGGGATGATCATCGGCGAGAACGCGCGGGACAACGACCTCGACGTGAATGTCACCAAGGAGAAGAAGCTCACCAACATGCGCGCCTCCGGCTCGGACGAGACCCTCCAGCTCATTCCTCCCCGGCTGCTGAGCCTCGAGCAGGCGATCGAGTTCATCAAGGAAGACGAGCTCGTCGAGATCACGCCGCAGTCGGTGCGCATCAGGAAAAAGGTCCTCGAGGCGAACAAGCGGCCGAAGATGCAGAAGGAGTAGAGGGACAACGAAGAAAAGGGATACGGCCCTGGTGCCGTATCCCTTTTCTTCGTTGCTGAGAAAGCTTACTTCTCGTTGAAAACAGCGGAGAGCTGCATGAGGATGACCACCGACACGACGATGAATATCCCGGCAACCGCCGCATACAGCGGCGCGATCCAGTGGTTATCCAGTCCTACCAGATGGTTCTTGATATTGACCGCGCCCCCGATAGCCGAGATAAGGACATACGCCAGCATGACAAAGGTTAAGCCGCTGAAGCCTTTTTTCTGCATGGTATTCACCTCCTTGATTGCCTGCCCTCGATAAAGTGCCTTTTTTGAAAATAAACCATTTCTCACTTCCTGTCAAGCGGCCGGGGGTTTCCACGGCGGTCCGGCAAGGGGGGCGTGCGGCATCGGGCGCGGTACAAGGGCGTGTAACGCCAAAATGATAATGTCCTCAGTTGCCAATTTAGAAATGTCCTATTGAGGAGGTGCTAAACTGCTTCTTTTTAAGTAAGGAGGCAGCGATGGCAGGAAGGGACATTATCATGGCACGGCA